>CAXBDO010000217.1:0-4711 GCA_963974165.1 uncultured Aequorivita sp. | reverse complement strand
AGCAAATCCTAAATAACTTTTTTTAAAAAAAATTAATAGGCCTTTGCAAAAATCACTTTCCTTTTCGAAGGTTTTCCAGTAATAATGCACGTTCCGGGCGTATCATCACCTTCCAAAGGAATACATCTAATTGTTGCTTTTGTCTCATTTTTAATTTGCTCCTCTGTTTCAGAAGTTCCATCCCAATGTGCCAATATAAAGCCTCCTTTACCCTCTAAAACAGATTTAAATTCTTCATATGTAGCAACTTCCGTTGTATGTTCAGCTCTATAGTCAATTGCTTTTGTAAAAAGATTGGCCTGTATCTCCTCCATTAGCGAAAGTACATTTTCAACCACATTTTCGTTATCTATAAATTCTTTTTCAAAAGTATCCCTACGCGCAAGTTCAACCGTGCCCTTTTCAACGTCTTTTGGACCGATAGCGATACGCACTGGCACCCCTTTCAATTCATATTCGTTAAACTTCCAGCCTGGCTTATGGGTGTCGCGATTGTCGTATTTTACACGAATGCCATTGGCACGCAGTTTTTTCATCAAATCTAAAGCTACTTTATTTACAGCTTCAAATTCCTCATCTTTTCTGTAAATAGGGACAATTACAACTTGGTTGGGCGCCAAATTAGGCGGTAGCACCAAGCCTTTATCATCACTGTGCGTCATTATTAATGCGCCCATCAATCGGGTAGAAACACCCCAAGACGTTGCCCAAACATAATCCAGCGTGCCGTCCTTTGCTGCAAATTTTACATCGAAGGCCTTGGCAAAATTTTGACCCAAAAAGTGGGAGGTTCCTGCCTGCAAAGCCTTTCCATCCTGCATTAATGCTTCAATACAATATGTTTCTAAAGCCCCGGCAAAGCGTTCACTTTCAGTTTTTGTACCTTTAACCACGGGAATTGCTAAATAATTCTCCGAAAACTCGGCATAAATATTCATCATCTGCTCGGCTTCAACAATGGCCTCTGCCTTAGTTGCGTGGGCAGTATGCCCTTCTTGCCAAAGAAATTCAGTTGTACGCAGAAAAAGCCGCGTACGCATTTCCCAACGCACCACATTGGCCCATTGGTTTATTAAAAGTGGCAAATCGCGGTACGATTGCACCCATTTTCTATAAGTATCCCAGATGATGGTTTCGGATGTGGGGCGAACAATCAACTCCTCTTCCAATTTTGCATCCGGATCAACTATAATTCCTCTGCCATCTTCCGCATTTTTTAGACGATAATGGGTAACAACGGCACATTCTTTAGCAAAACCATCTACATGGCTCGCCTCCTTGCTAAAATATGATTTCGGTATAAATAGCGGGAAATAAGCATTTTCATGCCCTGTTTCCTTAAACATTTTGTCCAATTCGGCCTGCATGCGCTCCCAAATAGCGTACCCGTATGGCTTAATTACCATACAACCACGAACACCAGAGTTTTCTGCAAGGTCTGCCTTGATTACTAACTCGTTATACCATTTGGAATAATCCTCTTCTCTAGTTGTTAAATTCTTTGACATAACCTGGGTTTTGGCACAAATGTTGCGTCTATGTTAAATGATTAGTTATTGTTCGCAAAACTACTTATTTTTATGATTTCCAACAATAAAATTACCATAGATATGTCTACTCTAAATATAAATACCAAACGTTTTTTCCCACTAGCAATAATGGGCGTTTTGGCCATTTTACTAACTTCATGTGGAGCGCAAAACAATGGGTATAATCAAAATGATGGTATTTACTCTGGTTCCAATAATTCAAGTTCGCAGGAAGAAAATGTAGAAGAGGATTCATCAGACGATAAAGCCAACTACTACCAGCAATATTTCCGCACCAAATCTGAGGCTTACTCTGACCTTCCTGATGACGGTGCTATTTTCACCGATATTGATGCCTATTCCACTTCCGAAAGATTAGATGCTGATGGCAACATTGTTATAGAAGAAAATTACAATGATGAAGGTTTCGGTCCTTGGGGAAGCAACAGCGAAGCTGTAACGGTAAATATTTATAACTATGGTGGCCACGGTTACGGCTTTTACCACAGACCTTACTGGTACGGCGGATATTGGGGCAACCCATATTACGGTTATTACAACCCTTATTGGGGAATCAGTTTCGGTTGGCATTACCCATATTACGGCTATGGTTATGGTTACGGCTATGGCTACCCATATTACACCCACCACGGACATTACAACTATTATTACAATAACCACTATTATAACAACGTCTCCTATAACCGCGGAAGAAGAAATTCAGATTATACCAGAACCAGTTCTAGGGGAAGAACAAATAATGTTTCTACCCGAAATTCATATAGCCGCTCCGAGTTAAATAGACGTGTTAGTAGAAATGATGTTAGGGCGAATAACAATACCCGCGATTCCCGGAATCAAGTTCGCACTACACGTTCTAATTCGAATAATAGTGTAAGAAATACACGATCAAATTCAAATGTTCGAAATAATTCAACAAGAAACAGTACTTATTCTACTCCAACTAGAAGCAATAGTTCCAGCAACGTTCGTAGTTCTGGTAACAGCAGTCGCTCTAGTAGCAGCAGTGTGCGCTCAAGTAGCGGCGGAAGAAGCAGTAGCGGAAGTGGTCGCGGAGGTCGCGGCTAATACCAACTAATAAAATTTTGCACTTATTGCAATTACTATATATGCCCAAAGATCATTTCTTATTAACTGAAATGTTTGCCTTGGGCATTTTAATTTGCTTTCTTTAAAAATTTATTTTCTATGAAATTATCAATTACCATACTCGCCCTATTTTCAATAACATTTATGGAAGCCCAAAATACCACCGATGCCCTGCGATACAGTAAGGAAGAAAATATAGGCACGGCGCGTTATACCGCCTTAAGCGGCGCTATGGGGGCGCTAGGGGGCGATTTTTCAGCTATGCGCATAAATCCGGCCGGAGGAGCTGTATTTTTAAATTCTTCGCTAACGTTTTCTACCTCGTTATTCGATGTGGAAAATGAAGCTAACTATTTCAACAATTTTGAGAAGAGTGTCTCAGATAATGTTGCAATAAACCAATTGGGCGGTGTTTATGTAATAGACAATTTCAATGAAGATTCAACTTTTAAAAAATTCACGATAGGCTTTAATTACGATATTACAAAAAGCTTCGACAATGAGCTATACATAGCCGGCACTGGCAATACTTCAATCGGGGAATTTTTCCTGGCGCAGGCACAGGGTATTCCTTTGAATTTACTTCAAACAAATCCTAATGAGTCTATTTCTGATTTGTACCAATACCTAGGAGAAAACCAAGGAACTGCCGCACAGAACGCTTTTTTAGGATATCAGGGATACTTATTGGATGCCGTAGATCCGAACAACCCCAACAATACAAGCTATATTTCAAATATTGCGAAAGGCAAATTCAATCAGCAATATGCTTCCGTTTCTGAAGGATACAACAGCAAGTTTACCATAAATCTTTCTACGCAAATAACAGATGATTATTATTTAGGCATAAATGTAAATACGCATACCCTATACTTTAACCAAAGTTCATTTCTGTTGGAAAACAATAGCAATAGTGGTTCAACCATTACAAGAGTTGGATTTGAGAACAATCTCGCCGTTAATGGCGCGGGTGTTTCGGCTCAGTTTGGCGGCATTGCGAAAATTGCAGATAATTTAAGGCTAGGGCTTAGTTTGGACACGCCTACCTGGTATCAAATTTCGGAACAGACTACCCAGTATCTCGAAAGCCGCCGCGTTTTTAGCGGACAGACAACAACTGAAATTGTTGACCCGCGCGTAATTAATGTTTATGAAGACTACACCTTAAAAACTCCCGCCAAGGTTTCGGCGAGCGCAGCATATATTTTTGGATTAAATGGCCTCATAAGTTTCGATTATTCCTATAAAGATTATAGCGCTATGGAATATAGCCCTATCCAAGATCCTTTTTTTATAAGGCTGAATAACTCCATCGAAAACACATTTAAAGGCGCTTCAGAAATAAGGGCTGGAGGCGAATATAGAATAAATCAATTAAGCCTTCGCGGTGGTATTCATTACGAAGAAAGCCCTTATAAAAATTCTCAAGTTTTGGGTGAAATTTTTGGCTTCTCTATGGGCGCTGGTTATAATTTCGGAAGTTTCACTGGCGATATTGCATATTCCCGTTCAGAACAACAGCGAAATCAGCAATTATATTCTGTAGGCTTAACAGATACTGCTGAAATCAATTCAATTTACTCCAACGTAGTCCTTTCCTTAGGATTTAATTTTTAAAATTTCTGGGAAAGAATTTATAGGTGGATAATATGGATTTATAAAATTGTAATTGAATTATTGTAGTTAAAGGACTAAGACTTCTGAAGGAATTTAATTTATGAATATTGCTACTATTACTTTCTGAATTATTTTATTTTGAAAATTTCGTGAATATACTTCTTGAAAATCGCTTTGATTGTGTCGGTTAGAAAAAAGAAGGATGTTTTTACAATTTAAAGTTACTTCCAACTACTCTGAATCAATCATTAAAACTTCTTACCTGACTTCTTTAGAAGAAAATCAAAGTGTTTCTAAACCTTAACTTCTATTGTATTAAATTTCCTAATTAAAATATTCATCTAAAAATTTATAATAAAAAACCCCGCTTAATTGCGGGGTTTTTATTTTAACAATTTAATCTATTTATCGTTTTAGGGTAAAGTGTCCTTTAAATTGCTTGGTTACATCGTCCT
>CAXBDO010000216.1:0-4727 GCA_963974165.1 uncultured Aequorivita sp. | reverse complement strand
AAATTTTAGAAGGTAACACTGCCAATAGAAAAATGCGAACTTCGCACGTTAAGCCGTTCGCCATTCGATTCTATAACAACTTCATCTAAACTTTCGGTATCGGTAGTTATGGAAAGATTCTTTTTAATGTTTTGGGAAAGTGAAATTTGAAATTTCTGGGTTGCGTAGCCAATGCTGCTGTAAATTATTTCGTATTCTCCCGCCGGCAGTGTGATGGAATAATACCCATACTGATTGGTAACTGTTCCCGTTTGTAGTGAAGGCACTATAATATTTACACCGAAAAGGGTTTCGCCCGAACCTGCTTCAGAAATAGTACCGCTAATTGTATATTTTTCCTGTGAAATGGCCGCAAGGCTTCCGAAGAAAAACAGAAAAAAGATTAATTTTTTCAAATGCTTAATGCTGGTTTATAAAAAAACCTTCAGCGAACTGAAGGTTTTTACTTTTTTGAAATCTTAATTTAAATCGGTTCCGGAAGCAATTCTCGCCAGAATGTTATTAAATGTCTTACTGGGTCGCATAGCTTCAACAACCAATTTCTCGGTTGGCTCATAATAGCCTCCAATGTCTAATTTATGGCCTTGTACCGCTATTAATTCTTCATTGATTTTGGCTTCATTTTCCTTCATTTCTTTTGAAATGGGAGTGAAGATATTTTTCAATTCTTCATCTTTATTCTGAGCTGCAAGAGCCTCAGCCCAATACATGGCTAAATAAAAATGGCTTCCTCTGTTATCAATTTCATTTACTCTTCGGGAAGGCGATTTACTGTTGTCTAGATATTTTTCTGTTGCTAAATCTAATGCATCTGCCAAAACAATTGCTTTTGGATTGTTGTATTTTGAGCCAATATGTTCCAAAGAAACTGCAAGGGCTAAAAATTCGCCTAAAGAATCCCAACGTAAATGGTTCTCATCCAAAAATTGTTCAACGTGTTTTGGGGCAGAACCACCGGCACCAGTTTCAAATAATCCACCGCCATTCATTAATGGAACGATAGATAGCATTTTAGCACTTGTGCCTAATTCCAGAATAGGAAAGAGGTCTGTTAAATAATCGCGAAGAACATTCCCTGTTACAGAGATCGTATCTTTTCCAGCCTTTACGCGTTCCAAAGTATATTCAGTAGCTTTTTCTGGGGAAAGAATTTTAATTTCCAGCCCGTCTACATCGTGTTCAGGAAGATATTGATTTACTTTTTTAATTAATTCGGCATCGTGTGCTCGGTTTTCATCCAACCAAAAAATTGTTGGATTACCGGTGGCACGTGCGCGATTTACAGCTAATTTCACCCAATCTTGAATCGGTAAATCTTTCACTTGGCACATTCTCCAGATATCGCCTTTTTCAACTGTATGCTCAATAATTACGTTGCCGCCAGCATTCAAAACCTGAACCTTTCCATCTGCAGAAATTTCAAACGTTTTGTCGTGGCTTCCGTATTCTTCGGCCTTTTGGGCCATTAAACCAACATTTGGTACTGTGCCCATAGTGGTGGGATCAAAAGCGCCATGTTTTTTACAGAATTCAATTGTAGTTTGATATACACCTGCATAACTGCTATCTGGAATTACCGCCTTGGTATCTCTACTTTTACCGTCTGGGCCCCACATTTGGCCAGAATTACGAATCATAGCAGGCATTGACGCATCTACGATTACATCGCTCGGTACGTGAAGGTTTGTAATGCCTTTATCGCTGTTAACCATTGCCAAATCTGCATTTTTGGCCATAATATTTTTAATGTCCTCAAGAATTGCATTTTTCTCGGAAGCATTTAGTTCAGAAAGTTTGCTTTCCAAATCGCCCAAACCATTGTTGGCATCAACGCCCAATTTCTTAAAAGTATCGCCATGCTTTTTGAACAGATCTTCAAAATATACTTTTACAACATGACCGAAGATAATAGGATCGCTCACCTTCATCATTGTCGCCTTCAGATGTACGGAAAACAAAATGTTTTTTTCTGCAGCATCTTTTACCTGTGTTTCAAGGAATGATACCAAGGCTTTTTTGTTCATTGCCGTGGCATCGATAATTTCACCTTTTAAGATTTTTAAATTTTCCTTTAAGGTAGTTTGATTGCCGTTATTTTCTACCAAGACAATTTTTAATTTGTCGTCTGTAGCCATGGTCAAAGATTTTTCATTGTGGAAAAAATCTCCTTGTTGCATGGTAGCTACGTGGCTTTTACTGTCGCTGCTCCAGGCGCCCATACTATGTGGGTGCTTTTTTGCGTAATTTTTTACGGCCTTGGGTGCGCGACGATCGCTGTTACCTTCGCGAAGCACTGGGTTTACAGCACTTCCTTTAATTTTATCGTATTTAGCCTTTATTTCTTTTTCTTCGGAAGTTTTAGGGTCTTCCGGATAATCTGGAATTGCAAAACCTTTTTTCTGAAGTTCGGCAATAGCCTCATTCAATTGCGGAATAGAGGCACTAATATTCGGGAGTTTTATAATGTTTGCTTCTGGGGTTTTTGCCAATTCGCCCAATTCAGTTAAATCGTCCTTTACGCGCTGGTCTTCTTTCAGAAATTCAGGAAAGACGGCTAAGATTCTAGCGGCGAGCGAAATATCGCGACTTTCTAACTTAATGTTTGCGGGAGATGTGAAGGCTTTAACTATTGGCAAAAATGAGTGGGTTGCCAAAGCCGGTGCTTCATCGGTCTTGGTATATATAATCTTGGAAGCGTTTGTCATTGAAATATTTTTAGGAAATATTAAATTTAAAGAGTGCAAATATAACGATTTGAAGGCGCTTTTGAAAGGGAAGCAGTTGCTTAATTATTGAAGATGTACTCTTCAAAAAACTGGGGGGTAAACCCTATGATAGGGGTCTGATTTCTTCGCAATGGCCAACCTATAAACAAGAAAAGCCATATCACTGTATAAAATACATTGTGATATGGCTCCTTGTAGTGTAAACCGTTACCATCAATCCGTCTAAGCGGAAACAAGGCAAGTTTATTATATGCTTGCAGATGTGATTTACTTACACGGGTTTTATTTTTGAAATATACATCTACCGTGAGGTTAATGCCATTTTCAAAAACGAACCCAAAACTTTTTTAATCTCAATACTAATAATCTAAAGATCTTGAGTACCTCAAGCAATTGAAAAAGTTTATAAAGTGAATTCCTTTTAAATTTTCAGAATCTGGAAGCTAACATTCATAAGAGCGTGAGCTTCGTTAACGATTGTGAAAAATAATGTATAAGAACATAACTTTAGTTTTGTCTGAAGACCGTTAGGCCGTTCCTACACTGCTAATATAAGGGCTAAAATGGAACTTGCAAGTTTTTGCAACAGTCTAAAAATCCACGGGTTACAAACATTGCTTATTAACAATTGTTCATAAAAAAAGCCCTGTAAAAACAGAGCTTTTGAAGGTTTTCAACAAAGAAATAATTATGAACGCTTTTCTTTGATACGGGCTTTCTTCCCGGTAAGACCTCTAAAGTAGTAAATACGAGCTCTACGCACGCTACCTTTTTTGTTGATCTCAATTTTTTGAAGTGCAGGCATATTCACAGGGAATATACGCTCAACACCTACAGTACCACTCATTTTTCTAATTGTGAATGTTTTAGTGATGCCAGATCCTTTAACCTGGATTACAACACCTCTAAAGAACTGGGTTCTTGTTTTTTCACCTTCACGGATTTCATAGTAAACTGTAATAGTATCACCAGCTCCGAATTCAGGAAAATCTTTTTTTGTTACAAATTCGTCTTGAACAAATTTAATTAACTCTTCCATTTTGTTAATTTGATATAGTTTTAAATAAAACAACATTCGCGGTTCTCGCCAGAGGTTGGATTAAGTGGGTGCAAAAGTAAGTAAATTAAGTTATTGCACAAAGTTTATTTTTGAAATTTGAATTGGGAACGGCAGGAGCAATTTTACACCCGTGTGGGACTTTTCTTAAATTCTAGATAAGAATGTACAATGGGCACCAAGGTAATTATTGCCGTTATTGACATAAACAGAATGAGGGCCGTTGGTTCGCTGAATACGAGGCTCGAAAAAATTATAAGTAGGCCGCCAACAACCCATAATTTGCCGCCCAATAGGTGCGTGCTTTTCCATACAGCTTCATTTTCCAGCGTCCAGGGGGTTCTAATACCAACAAAATAATTTGGTTTTATGGTTTTAAAATAATTGCCCAACAATACAAAAAATGCCCCAATGAGCATAAAAATAAAGTTTGGATGCCCCAAAGATTCCTCTTTTACGGAATAAACTATATAGGTGAAAACAACCGATATAAATAACGCAGTAATTAGACGAATACTATAATATTTATTGCCCATTGCGGCCACGCGTTTTTTGGGGTCAATCTTCGGAATAAATAGAAAAAGTGCATAGAGGGCAAAAGGGATAAGCCCAAGAAAAAGTAATTCCATTTTGCTGCCGTAGCGGTTTACGGTTCCATCAATTCCCCAGTGCAGGGGCACTTCCGTTGGCAAGGTGTTCCAGACAATTGCTAGAAAGGCGGCAGGTAGGGCAGAAAGTAGGAGTAGGGGCAGCTCTTTTTTTAGATTGAATTTCATAAGTTCTATTTTTTAAGGGTTAGTAGCCAGGTAAAAACATCGTCTAAAATGGTTGTATTTATTGAATAGTGAATAAACTGTCCTCTTTTTTCGCCCACAATTAAGTCTGCCCGCTGCAATATGTCCAAATGATGCGAAATGCTAGGTTTTGAAATATTAAAATTATCT
>CAXBDO010000215.1:0-4737 GCA_963974165.1 uncultured Aequorivita sp. | reverse complement strand
TTACGTGGAGCAAAATTCCCTCCGAACATAACGATTTGACCTATAAATGGTTCCATAATAATATATTTTTAATGTGATTAAATTGATAAGTTAAATTGAATTGTTGTATTGTCCATAAAACTTAATTGCCTCGGAAATAATTTATCTCCCAATTGATTATTTTTTTCCCAATGCTCGCCAGTGATGTGTCCCCCAGATTTTGTTAAAATTAATTCGGTGAAATGGGTCCGTTCAGAATTTGAAAGCTTAAAGTAAATTCGAGAACATTTTCCTTTTTCTTTGTTGGGGAAGTCTGTTAAAAATTCATAGTTACCTTCAACATCGGTTAAAAACTTTGTGCGATGTCTATATTTTGAAGAATTTGGTGATAGGTGCCAAACCTCTACCAAACCATCTCTTAATGGAGTTACCCCATCTTTCTCATAAATGGTTCCCTTAACTGTAATTGTGTTAGTGTTGAAAATACTAGTTCTAAGATCTTTTTTTGCTTCAGTGTAAGGGTTATACCCATCATAAGGACTTTCAGATGCTGTGAATGCGCTTGTAACTGCAGGAGGTAAAACGGCTAGTCCAGTTAGGGCAATGGCCGAGCTTCGCATAAAGTGTCTTCGGGAAGTAGAATTTCTCATAATAAATTATTTGAATAATACTGAAAGTTAGCACACATTTTTGTATTCAACTCAGCTGGAATATGGAGTTATACCATCTTAGCTAAAACATTAGTTTCTTGAAGGAAATGTACCTTGAAGCGCAATAATATAATTCACACATTGAAACGGCTGTATATTGGTATGCGCTTGACCGCCGCCAGTGTTTTGGGCACTCACACCCCACAGCGTTACAGATTCAACCCCAGATTTTTCACCAAGTTGTCTTGATGAAAGTCCAGGACCGGTTCCTGGATGCATTGCCACCCTACCTCTTAATTCTGGAAGCGCGAAAGTAGTACGGCCATCGCCACCATAAGTGGTACCTAATAAGGAAAACAAGGCTTGGTTCTGGCTAATTGGTAAAATTTGTCCGTCACAAAATGCCCAGCCCCGCGGCGCAAAATTTCCTGCGAACATTAAGATTTCTCCTAAAAATGGTTCCATAATTAAAGTTATTAGTTAGTTTATATTGATAGATTAAATTGAAATGTAGTGTTATTCAAAAAATTGGCTTGCTGAGGGAAAAGTTTTTCGCCTAAGCGCCTGTTATGTTCCCAATGCTTACTTGTAATATGCCCGCCAGTAGAAGTTAATATTAATTCGGTGTATTGGGTATTCTCAGAATTGGAAAGTTTAAAATAGATTCGTGCACACCTTCCCTCTTCTTTGTTGGGATAATCTGTCTTGAATTCATAATTACCCTGGTTATCCGTTTGAAATTTCCCACGATGCCTGTATTTCGAAGAATTTGGTGAAAGATGCCAAACCTCAACCAAAGCATTTTTTAAAGGAGTAATTCCGTCTTTCTTGTATACTGTACCTTTTACAGCAATTGTATTGCTATTAAAAAGACCGGTTCTTAAATCGCAGGTCTCATCGGCATACGGATTATAACCTGCGTACGGATTTTCAGAAGTAAATGCGCTTGTTAGGGCGGGGGTCAACACTGTAAGCCCAGTTAAGGCAATAGCAGAATTTCGCATAAAGTGTCTTCGCGAAGTAGAGTTTTCCATATTTGAAGTAGTATTTTTTAAGAGTAGAGAAAACTTATCAAAATTATTATTCCAACAGTCTGAATAACAACTCTTAAATATTTGTTAAGCAAGTTATGAAAAAAACGGCAAGTGTATGTACGTGTTACTACGTAGATTTTAGGTATTTTTTCAGAATTCACTAAGAAATATTTCATTTTTTGTGTTAAAAAACAATAAACTTGCTGAAAATTTCATAAATTCTTATTTTCAAAATTGAAAAAAATAATGTTTTTTGACCGTGATTTCCTTCTATTGAAATAGGAAAATACTATTCATTTCCACACTAATATTTTGCGCCTGATGAAGCCCGTATAATTTGATATCTTTGATGGGTAGCGCAAACTGTTTTTATGACCCTCGAAAAAAATCTTAAAGAGCGTATTAAGGAGCTTACTTGTTTATACGAAGTTTCTTCAATTATTGTAAATAATGATTTTAGGGAATTAGATAAAACCCTGTATTCAATTGCGCTGAGCCTTCGGAAATCATTGCAGTACAGCAAATTTGCTACTGTTGAAATTATCTCGGAACCCTTCCACCTCATTTCTTCTACCATTCCAAAAAAAACGGTAATGATTGAGCAATCAATCAAAATTTTTAATGAAGCAAAAGGCAGTATCAAAATCCATTATCCGGCAGATAAATTCACCAAAAAAGATTTTTTAACCGAAGAGCGAAAACTGCTAAAAAATGTAGCCATAAATGTGGGCGATTTATTGGAGCGAGTGGCCATTCGCGAAAATGAAGCCATTTTAAAACGTAAAATGGAGCATGCCGACCGCTTAAGTATACTGGGTGAAATTACCGCCGGCATTGCCCACGAGTTAAATACGCCCCTGGCAAATATTCTGGGTTTTGCGGAACTGCTAAAAAACAAAGAAACCAAAAATACGCAACAAGCGCAGGATCTCGATAAAATTATAAACAGTGCCATTTTTTCCCGCGAAGTGGTTAAAAAACTAATGTTCTTTGCCTGCGAAATGCCTCAAAATCTGGGGCAAACAGATATCGTCCCCATCATTAACGATGCGCTGAATTTGTTGGATCCAACCTTCAAAAAAAATAATGTAATATATAAGGCAAACCTTCCCAAAAAGGAAGTTTTATTAAAGGTGGACGCTATCCAATTAACCCAAGTAATTTTCAATTTAGTGTTAAATGCCATTTATTTTTCGCCTGAAAATGGGGTAATTACTGTTGATCTGGAAGATAAAAAGGAACAAGTAAACCTTAAAATTTCAGACGAAGGTCCGGGCATTTCAGAAGAAATTGCACAGAAAATTTTCCAGCCATTCTTTACCACCAAAACTGTGGGAGATGGCTCCGGACTTGGATTAAGCGTTGTGCACGGAATAATAAAAAGCCATCGCGGAACTATAGATTTTATGCCCAATAATCCTTCGGGTGCTATTTTTATTATTACTTTTCCCAAACAATAAAACCTTATGCTTCAAAAGGAAAACATTTTAATAGTAGATGACGACATCAATATTTTGGAATTGATTCAGCGGCATTTGCAATCGCTCGATTATCACACCTACAAAGCTGTTTCGGTAAAGGAAGCCGTCGCCATTCTGCGCGACACCGAAATAGATTTATTGATAACCGACCTAAAAATGCCGGAAGTAGACGGGTTTCAGCTTGTTAAATTTGTTTCGGAACATTATCCAAATATGCCAAAACTGGTTGTTACCGGCTATCCTTCTGTACAAGACGCACTTTCTGCCATAAAATCTGGCGCAGTAGATTATTTGGTGAAACCATTTACAAAGGAAGAATTAAAACAAGGGGTTACAAAATCACTTTCCGCAAGACCGAAAAACAAAGCTTCGATACCGAATGGAAATGCTGAAGGAAAAAAATACAACGAAATTATTGGCGAAAGCGACGCCATTAAAGATGTTTCCCAAATTATTGATAGAGTAAAAGATAATAAGGCCACCATTTTTATTAGTGGCGAAAGTGGTACTGGAAAAGAGCTGGTGGCACGTTCCATTCATTACAACGGCAAATTTTCGCGCTCGCCTTTTATTGCCGTAAACTGTGGCGGCATCCCTGAAAATCTTTTGGAATCGGAGTTATTCGGGTATGTAAAAGGTGCTTTTACCGGTGCCAACGATAATAGAGAAGGGTTTTTTCAAGCTGCCGATGGGGGTACTATTTTTTTAGATGAAATAGGAAACGCTTCCCTTGCAGTGCAATCCAGACTATTGCGTGTTTTGCAGGAAAAAGAAGTAATGAAAGTTGGTGATAGAAAAAACGAAAAAATAGACGTCCGTGTAATTGCTGCAACAAACAGCAATTTAAAAGAAATGATTGCAAAGGAAACTTTTCGGGAGGATCTGTATTATAGATTAACGGTAGTAGAAATTAACGTGCCGCCATTGCGAGACCGAAAGGAAGATATTTCCTTATTGGCAGATAAGTTTCTTTTTAAATACGGCAATGAATATAAAGACCGGTATATTACCATAGACCCAGAAGCAAAGGCACTTTTACAGCGTTATGATTGGCCTGGAAATATTCGCGAATTGGAAAATGTAATTCAGCGCGCCGTAATAATGTGCGACCGAACCATAGGTGTAAAAGACTTGCCCGAAAACTTAAAATACCAAATTGATTTCCCTGCAGACAAATTGCTACCCTTAAAGGAAATGGAGAAAAAATACATTGAAAAAGTACTTATCGCCACAAACAATAACCAAAGCAAAGCTGCCGAAATTCTTAAGATAGACCGCAAAACCCTTCGTGGAAAAATGAGCTGATTAAATTATTTAATGATTCGTCAATTTCAATGCTAAGTCTTTTTCCAATTCCTGCGAAAGTGAAGTTTTCACAGAAACGGAATTTCATTTGCGTATAATTTTCTTGGAAGGAAGGATTCATCTTCACTTTCGTTTTCGTTTTTCCAATTTCGAATTTCGCATTTCAAAACTGGGTAATTTCTCCCCAATGTAGTAAAAACTCCCCAATTCAAATTTCTCCATTTTTTCTCTATTGATTATTTAAAATCCTGATTTTTAAGCAGATACGTATTTTGTTTTGAATATTTT
>CAXBDO010000214.1:0-4737 GCA_963974165.1 uncultured Aequorivita sp. | reverse complement strand
AAGATACCCGAAGCCCTTACCAAAATAATGCGATGCATACCTGCATTCAGGAAGCCATACAATGGTGCAAGGACCAAGGGCAGGATATTACTAAAAATCTTGGCGTTGTGGGCCACAGAGATTTTAGCAAAGACAATAATGCCAATGGCGTAATTGAAAGTTGGGAACGTATTAAAGAGTGCCCAAGCTTCGATGTTATTCCGGTGCTGGGTGTATTATACTCCAGTAACGATCGGGAAGGGAAATTACCGTTTCAAAAATGAAAAAACTTTTGGCAATATTGATCAACTTTTGTATTTGTATTGAGGAGCATCCGCTATCCACAATAACCTTGGCTAGTATTCCAGTCATTTTGTTTTTACTTTATTTTACCTTTTTATGAAAGCAAACTTCACCACTCCGGAAAAAACCATTAAGATTCCAGCTCTGCGGATATCTTGGTTGCATGTAGTAGTTGTGGTGTTTGCATTTTTGTGGATCCGAAGCTGTTCTGAAAAGCGAAATCTTGAAAAGAATTTTGCCGCGAATTTAGAAGTGCTGCAGGACTCCGTTGTTTATTATACCAATAAAGATGGCCAAGAGGTTGCCAGTCGTCTGGCAATGCAGGGCGAAAAACAAAGTTTGCAGCTCCTACTGGCATCGCAAAAGGATAGTACAAACCAATTAAAAAACCTGGTTAAATACTATAAAAATGTAGCAGCTGCCGTGCATACGGAAACCATAACCAAAATAGATAGTATTGAAGTTCCGTATTATATTGAAGGACCAGATTTCAATGTGCCATTTTCCCTTCAGCAAAAATGGTACGAACTTTCTGGACGATCTACAAATAATGGATTGTTTCTGGATAACATTACCATTCCTAATAGCCAAAGCATTGTTATTGGCGACAAAAAAACGGGTTTCTTTAAAACCCAGTTTCGGATGGACGTTGTAAACAGCAATCCATATATAACAACTACCGGTATAGATGGTTACAGCCATACCGAGCGGCGCAAACGTGCGGGGGTAGGTGTTTTTGCGGGTTATGGCTTTTCAGCCAATGGCCTCTCTCCTATTCTTGGTATCGGCGTTTCTTACGATTTATTTCAGTTCTAAATAGCTGTCACAGCGATTTACACGAAGCTTTGCGAAGTTTGGGGTAAATCATTCAGAAAATGAAAGTAAATAGGCTTTTAAGTGAAATTATAAAAGGACAATGGTTGCTAGATTCACAATTTGTAGATTCAGCCGCACCTTACGTACATTCCTTTCTTACGAATGGAACACTAGCACTTCCAGAATTTTCCCAAGAGGCTCCAGAAATTAAAATGATGGATGGCTCCGGAAATATTCTTGCAGAAGGAGATCAGAAAAAGCAAGATAAAATTGCCATTGTTTCAATGGTGGGCCCCATTCATAAATACGGGGACTGCTGCAGCCTTGGCGCCATTGAAATTGTTCAGTTGCTAGATAAAGCTAATAACGATGAAACTGTAAAAGGCATTGTTTTCTTTATTGATGGACCAGGTGGCGCTGTAAGCGCAATAAATTCATTCATAGAATTTTCCACAAGAAAGAAAAAACCAATTGTGGTATTGTCAGATACCGCTTGTTCGCTTCATTATTGGGCGGCCTGTGCCGTTGCCGATCATATAATGGGTGAAAACACAGTTTCAGGAAGATTTGGCAGCGTTGGCGTTGTGTGTTCGTTTGTAGATACGAAGGCACATTGGGAAGAGAAAGGATATAAATTCCACGAAATCTATCCAGTAGAATCTTCCGAAAAAAACAAAGTATTCCAATTGGCAATGGAAGGGAAGTATGACCGAATAAAAGAAGAGCAGCTCTCGCCTTTAGCCCAAAAATTTCAGGCTGCAGTTAGAGAAGCTCGCCCGAATATAAAAGAAGATGCCGGGCAATTAACTGGCGCAACCTTTAGCACAGAAAAAGCACTGGAAGATGGAATGATCGATAGCATTGGCAATATGCAAAAAGCTATTGAAATGGTAAATGTGCTAGCAGAAACGTATTCAATTTAACCCTTAAATAATAATTAATCCTAAAATGAAAAACCATGTTTAAAAATTTTGCTGCAATGTTCGCGTATATGGTGGCCTTCTTAAACTTTACGGGCAATGAAAAAGCCCTTATTAAAGATGGAGAGCTGAACCTTACCGACAAACAAAAAGAAGACCTTCAAAAATCCTTGGGACCCAAGCGAGATTTGGAGGCAATTGTAAAAGCAATGAACCAGGAATTGGCAGATTTAGCGAAAGCTGAAGATGATCAAAATGACGGTGAATTGTTAGACCTACGCCAAAAAGCATTTGATATGCTAAAGGCGCACGGCCTATCTCAAGAAGATGCCGAAAAGTTAACTGAGCATCCAGCTGGCGCAACATCTGCTACTGAAAAGGAAATGTTGGCAGGGCTTACCGCTGCAATGGCTGAGCAAGATAAAAAGATTGCAAAGCTTTTGTCAAGCGCGGAAGAGGATTCTCCATTACATAAAATTAAACAAACTCTTAATCCTACTATGCAACACAGTAAAACACACCTTTTCGGTTCAAATCATCAATTAGATGCTTTTGATGGGCGTAAATGGAACCAAAGAGCAGCAGGTTTAACCACTGCTCCTACAGATTTCTTTGCCTCTGCATCGGGAGTTGAAGTAGATGTGCTTAAAGGTGATATAGACCACTTCTACCGCGAAAATCCTACTTTTATTAAGGATATAATGCGCGAGAATGAAGGCCTTCCTTCTTTCTGGCCAATGATTAGTAACATTAGCGACGAAGTTGCAAATGCGGTTATTGTTACCGATGAAGTTACCCAGGCTAGAAAAAAGAATTATTTACCAAAAGGAAAACAGGCTATTCAAGCAGAAACGAGAAAAGCTTTCCCTGTAAATATTGATTTAAAGTATGTAGGCTACGAGCTTCAGAAAATTGAAACAATGTGGATTAATTCTCTTTACAATAGAGAAGGATCTTCTCCCTACAAATATCATTTTATTGCCTTCTTACTTACCGCCATCATCAAGAGAGCGCGCCAAGAAGATCGCTTAGTTGCAACAAAAGGAGTTTTTGTCAAAACTCCAGATTCTGCTACTATTCCTGGTATGGCAATCCACCGTGGTGATGGACTTTTTATTCAATTATGGAGAGCACTTCATATTGATAAAAAGTACAAATACGTAAATATTGGTGTGCCAACTGCGGCTAATATTGTGGATTATGCAGAAAATTTAATTAAGAAAAATTTGCCTGCAGAGGAAATAAACAATCCGAACCTTGTTTTGTATATGTCGCCAAGTTGGGTAGAGAAATACAAGAAGCGTAAGCGTATTGAAATGAATGGCGATACCATTCTGGTGAAGGATGAGTTGGTAATGATCGAGAACTTTCCAAATATAGGACTTCACGGCCTTTTTGATTTGGAAGGAACCGACTATATGTTCATTACCTATATGGACAATATTAGCACTATTCAAAACAGGCCAAATGAGCGCGGTTTGTTGAATATGGGCAAATATGATCCTCGAGAAATTTCTGTTTATGGAGATTACAAATGGGGCTGTGGTGCTGAGCACATTGGTACCAAAGTAAAAGATGGCGATCCGCTTTCTTTCAAAGTTCAAACGGTTTGGTCTAATGGTCTTTCTCCTTTTCCGGAAGACTTCTTTGTACGTCTTTACGATAATACTACTGGAGAAGTAGCATTGCCTTATAGTAATATAACCATCACCGATGATTATGCTACTTCAATTGAAACTTTGACCGGTGCTTACGCAGGGCAAATAATCAAGATAAAAGGAAATACGGCAGTTGGTGCTGGTGTAAAAGTTGTTGATGATGGTAACATTACCTTAACTGGTAATGCAGATTTCCCTTTAAATAGTGGCGGAATTTTAACCTTACGTGCAACTACAGCTACTACATTTAAAGAAGTGAAGCGTACCGAAACGCCTCCAGTACTTCCAGATGCAGACGTAAACTTCTCCGGAACTGTAATTGATGCCTTACTTGGTTATGAGTTTAATTATACAGGCGGTGCAGCAACTATTACCGATATCGTTAATGGCGTAGAAGGTCAAGAAATTGTTGTAAACGGTGGCGCAGGTGGTGCCCTTACTTTTGCTGACGTAGCAGGAAAAATAAATGTAGGCTCAGGCGCAGTTCTTGCCAATGGAGCAGATAACATTACGCTAACAGTTATAGACGGCATATGGGAAGAAGTAGCGAGAACCATCGCTTAATAAAAAAGTTTAATCGGCCTGCCGAAAGGTGGGCCTTAAAAAATATAAAGTTATGTGGCCAACACAGAATATAAATAGTAAAGGTGCCGGATCAGGGGCAGCCGCCCCTAGCGCACCAAATGTAACCTTCATAAAGGATACAGATGTTTTGAATCCTGAAATGCCCCGAGATTCAAAAGGTGTTCTTATAGTAGGAGATATTGTGCCAAAACCTGGAGCAAAAATGTTCACAATCTACCTTACGCCATCTAAGCAAGTAAAAAATTACACTTCGGAAGGTGATGAAGATATGGAAACCATTAAACAAAAGTTTGAAGGATGGCATCCCGGTGATGATATTGATATTAATGAATTTGTTCAGAACAATTTGGGCGTTGGGTTTTTCATTATCGCAGATAATTGCGTAGATGCGCACAAACGCGTTTATGGAACAAAATGTTCTCCAATGAAGTTAAATGTGGATGCTACATCCGATAATTCCGGACGTGGTGTAAAAC
>CAXBDO010000213.1:0-4773 GCA_963974165.1 uncultured Aequorivita sp. | reverse complement strand
ATGCTGAAGATGGTGGCGCCACAGCTGAAGAAATTGCGGCTATAACCACACCAAAACGCACATTGGCCTTTGAGGCAAATGGGGTGCTTATTCCCGAGACGGAAAAACAATAATTTGAAAAGAACACTATTTAAAACGGGCGACGGCTCTTACACCTTGCAAATAGCGGAATGGGATGAACAATACCACTCCAAGCACGGTGCAATAGCCGAAGCCCTTCACGTTTTTATAAAGGAAGGGTTTCAGTTCTGGATTTCAGAAAATAAAAAATCGGAACTTGCCATACTCGAAATTGGCTTTGGCACAGGTTTAAACACTTTGCTTACGTTGCTGGAAGCTGAAAAAAGCAATGCCCAGGTTACTTACACCGGGGTGGAAGCCTTTCCATTGGAATTGGAAGAAATTGCTACCCTAAATTATCCTTCACTTTTAAATAATTCAGAAGCAAAATTTCTTCAACTTCACCAAACGCCTTGGGAAGAAAATAGCGTTATTTCCAAAAATTTTCAGTTTACCAAACAACAGCGATTCTTTTCAGAAATTACGGCCACTTCCGCGTATAATCTTATTTATTTTGATGCTTTTGGAATACGGGTCCAGCCCGAACTTTGGACTGAAGCTATATTCCAAATAATGTACAACTCGCTTAAGCCGAACGGGGTGTTGGTAACTTATGCCGCAAATGGCAATGCCAGACGTGCCATGCAGGCCGTGGGCTTTAAAGTGGAACGCCTTCCTGGACCACCCGGTAAAAAGGAAATGTTGAGGAGCACCAAGTAGCCGATAATTTTTCGTATATCGGTTAATTTATAATTACATTTTAAAGTTTTTCACAGCTCATTTAAGCGACACGAATCATCCTAAAACGGGCTGGGAATTTCCCAAAATTCATAATCTTCCGTTAAGGCGGCTTGCTAGTTGTTTTTGATTCTATAAATTTAAGTTTATGATTGAAAAGGTATTAATAACAGGGGCTACAGGCCTTATTGGGACGGAGTTGGTTAAGCAATGCCATCGCGATGGAATAGTTGTTAACTACCTCACAACTAGTAAAGAGAAAATTGAAAATCTTCCAAACTACAAAGGTTTTTATTGGAATCCAGAAACCGGAGAAATTGATGTAGATGCCTTCGATGATGTGGAGGCAATTATTAATTTGGTTGGGGCTAGTATTGCAAGACGGTGGACCAAAAATAATAAGAAAATAATTCTGGAAAGTAGGACCAAAAGTTTAGACCTGCTTTATAACACGCTGCTAAAAATAGATCACAATGTTGGGCACTTTATTTCTGCAAGTGGTATAAGCATATATCCAGATTCAAAAACTAAATTGTATACCGAGGAAGATTTGGAAGTAGACGATTCTTTTTTGGCAAAAGTAGTAGTAGCCTGGGAAGCGGCTGCTGCCAAATTTAAAGGTCTGGGAATGGGTATGGAGGTAAGCAAGGTGCGCACCGGTATGGTCCTGGCAAAAAATGATGGCGCTTTTCCAAAAATTGTAAAGCCTATTAAATATGGCGTTGGCGCTCCCTTGGGCAGTGGCGACCAGTGGCAATCCTGGATTCATATTGAAGATATTGCTGGTATATACCTGTTTCTGCTTAAAAATCAATTGGAGGGAAAATACAATGCAGTAGCACCTAATCCTGTACAAAATAAAAAGATGACCAAAATGATTGCCGCAAAATTGGAAAGTCCGTTGTGGCTGCCAAATATCCCGGCCTTCGCCCTAAAATTAATGCTGGGTGAAATGTCTATTCTGGTGTTGGAAGGACAATTGGTCAGTTCGCATAAATTGGAAGAACTGGGCTACCACTTTAAGTACTACAACCTGGAGAATGCATTAAACGATTTATTGTAAAAAAAAAGAGAGGCTTTCGGCCTCTCTTTTTGAATAGTTATGTAGGTAAATTACGCTTTAGTTGCAACCACTACAACGCTTAGTGTAATAGCATCATTCACAAATTTATCGCCAAGGTCTGGAAATATAGATTTAGAACCGAAGTTTACATCCCATTTAGTTCTGTCTATTTCAAAAGATTCGCTCTTTAGTGTTACTTTATCGTCTTCAACTATCACTTTTGCTGGAAATTCAATTGGGTTGGTTTTACCTTTAATTGTAAGGTTACCTTTTACCATATTGCTTTCAATTCCTGTCATTTCAAATTTTGCAGTTGGATATTCCTTCACATTAAAGAAGTCGCCTTCTTTCCCTTCAACAGTTCCTTTTAAGTGCGCCTCAAGGTTTGCCTTAGATTCGCCTTCCAAATCTTCAACAGTAATGCTGTTCATATCAAAAATAAAGCTTCCTGCTTCTACTTTCCCATTGTTAAGAAAAAGGGTTCCTTCAGTAAGTTTTATAGTTCCGTGGTGTTTCCCGGTTGGTTTTTCGCCACCCCAAACAATTTCAGAAGCTGCGGCGTCAACTTTATATTCCATAGCCATATCGGTTGCTTCAGCAACTTCAGCGGTCATTTCGTTAGTTTCGCTTTCATTGTTTTTACAAGAAAAAGCACCTAGCGCAATAACAGCCATTAGGGTAATTTTTAAAAAAGTAGATTTCATATATATTCGTTTTAGTTTAAGGATGCAAATGTATTGTTATAAATTAAAATTCTTCATAAAGAACTATTAAATAAAACCCTGTGACATTTTGACATTTTTAAACAAATGGCAGTACTTTTGCTCCCTTCAGAAAAAATGGAAACATACGCTACTATGAGCAAAAATGATAACTTAAATGAAACCGAGCCAAAAGAAGGAGTAGGTTTTGAAGATCAGGAAAATAACGAACAGGAAAATGCACAGGAAGTTGCTGAAGAAAATGTAAGCGATCCGGTTGCCGGCCTGCAGGATGAATTACAACGCGAAAAAGATCGCTACCTGCGTCTTTTTGCAGAATTTGAAAACTATAAAAAACGCACCGCCCGCGAACGAATAGAAATGTTTAAAACGGCTGGGGAAGATGTTATAAATTCATTATTGCCCGTTTTGGATGATTTTGAACGCGCCCTAAAGGAAATTGAAAAGAGCGAAGACGACGGGCTGTACAAAGGTGTTGCGCTTATCCAGAATAAATTGAGTGAAAATTTGAAGTCTAAAGGACTTAACTTAATGGAAGTAAAGGCCGGAGATGCTTTTGATTCAGAATCTCACGAGGCTATTACACAAATTCCGGCACCCAATGCCAAGTTGAAAGGCAAAATTATAGACGTAGTAGAAAAAGGATACACTTTGGGCGATAAAATTATTCGCTATCCAAAAGTAGTTATAGGACAATAATATGAAGGAAGATTATTACGAAATATTAGAAATCTCAAAATCCGCTACCGCAGCGGAAATTAAAAAAGCATACCGAAAAAAAGCAATTCAATATCACCCTGATAAAAACCCGGGCGATCATGAGGCTGAGGCAATGTTCAAAAAATCGGCAGAAGCCTATGAGGTCTTAAGCGACCCCAATAAGCGCTCACGTTACGACCAATACGGTCATCGCGCCTTCGAAAATGGCGGCGGCGGCGGTTTTGGCGGTGGTATGAATATGGATGACATATTCAGCCAATTCGGCGATATTTTTGGCGGCGGCTTCGGTGGTGGCTTTGGCGGCGGCGGCGGTCGTAGGACCATGAAAGGCAGCAACCTTCGCATTCGCGTACAACTTACTTTAGAAGAGATAGCTAATGGCGTAGAGAAAAAAATTAAGGTTAAGCGCAAAAAACTAGCATCCGGAACAACCTATAAAACTTGTGCTACCTGTAATGGGCAAGGGCAAGTAACCCGTATCCAGAATACCATTTTGGGCCGTATGCAAACTTCTGCTACGTGTAGCACTTGTGGTGGCGCGGGCCAGATTGTAGATTCAAAACCTGCCAATGCCGATGCAGACGGAATGTTGGTAACCGAAGAAACGGTTTCAATCAAAATTCCTGCTGGGGTAGTAGATGGTATGCAACTAAAAGTTTCCGGGAAAGGAAATGATGCACCAGGAAATGGAATTCCGGGCGATTTGTTAGTGGCCATTGAAGAAAAACCGCACGAAACCCTGCAACGTGAAGGCGATAACCTTCACTATGATTTATACATTAGCTTTTCTGAAGCAGCCTTAGGTACTTCAAAGGAAATTGAAACCGTTACAGGCAAGGTGCGCATCAAAATTGAAAACGGTGCCCAGAGCGGTAAAATATTAAGGCTTCGCAGTAAAGGAATACCAAGTATCAACGGTTATGGTACTGGCGATTTACTTGTTCATATAAATGTTTGGACGCCAAAATCGCTTTCAAAGGAACAAAGAGAGTTTTTTGAGAGAATGAGCGACGATGAGCATTTTCAACCAAAACCGGAAAAAGAAGACAAGTCGTTTTTTGAAAAAGTGAAAGATATGTTCTCTTAACTAAACGTTAAATAAATATTTTTCATATATTTGAAGTGTCGCTTCGTCTTAGAAGTGATAATTTTTCTTTTTCATAGCAATTTTTTTTCCCACCCAAGATTTATTTCTTGGGTGGGTTTTGTTTTTAGGGCAATTCGCATTTTCGGCATTCAATAAATAAGATTTATAAAATTTATTGTTGCGCTATTTGTTAAAGCCTAAAAATATATTCGTCATTGGGCATACATTTTTTTATTTCCACAAAGTAATTTTTCTCTAAAAAAAATCATAAATCTTGCCTTAATTGGGGGTCGGGGGCTTATCAATTCAATATATTTACATACTTCAAAATGATTTTATGGAAAAACTTTTAGTGGTCAACAATGTGTCCAAAACCTATGGCG
>CAXBDO010000212.1:0-4774 GCA_963974165.1 uncultured Aequorivita sp. | reverse complement strand
AATGGCCAAATGGAAGGCTCGTAAAGTGTTGTCCATTAATTATTTCTTGTGTAATGAATAGATGGTATTATTATTTTTGGGGAAGCATAAAAAATAAAACCTTCTGCCGAAACAGAAGGTTTTTTACTTTACAGTTATTATGTTTCGTCTGTATCTTTTCGGCGTTTCAGAAGACCGATACCGGCGAAAAAGAAAACTATTCCAAGAATAATTAGAGCCCATGGGCTCATACCTACGTCCATACTGCCAAATGCGGCAAGTATACCCATTACAAGGCTAATACCGCCAGCTAGAGTTAAAATAAAGCCTAAAATCTTAATCATAATTAATCGTATTTGATGGTTAATTTCGATTAAAATTAATGGAAAAGGTTTGTTTAGGAACGAACCTTAACAAATCTTTACAGGAAAAAATTATTCTGTTGGCGCTTCCCAGCCAATCATAAAATATTTTATTGGAGCGCTATCGGGAATCTGGCTGGCTTCAATTTCAATATTCATATCATATCGAAGTTCCTCAGGTAAGTGCTTTTTATCAATAGTTAAATAAACATCGGTTTCCTTCAGAAATACTACCACTGCATTAATTGTGGTTTCTAAATTTGAACGTACTTGCAGTAGAAAGGCCTTTGTCGGTTTTGTAACGCGGATCAAAAACCTGGATATTTGTTATGGTTGAATTGGGGTCGTTTTCATTATTTGGGGATAGCAACAAAAGCTGCTTGCCGCCCTTCTCATAAATTTCAACTTCTCCTTGGGTTTCCAGGGCATTTGGCGATGAGCTTATTTTAACTATAGAATCTTGGGCAAAAATAGAATCTACCTGCTTAATTTTTATATCCTTATTCAAATTCCCGATTGCGCCATTTTGAATTAAAAATGGGTCGCTATCTTTTCCACATTGCACAAATAATAATGATGCTAAAGCACCGATAAATAAAATCTTTTTCATTTTCTTTTTTTGAATTTTTAGGGTTTGTTTTCTATTGTTAAAATTGTTATCGCATCATTTTTCCAAGAATGCCCAATACACTTCGGATAACTGTTGGGCTGGAAAGGGTTTTCAACCAAGGGTTTGAAGTTCTTCTTCTGCTGTTGGTACTTCGCCCTGTTGATCTTCTGGAAGAAGTTTGTCGCGCAGCTTCCTTTTCCTTTTGAACTTTTTCTCTCGCCTCTTCCTTATTGGCCACTTCAATTTTCTCTGTCAACATTTCATAGGCGCTCTGTCTGTCTATTACTTCGTTGTATTTCGGGATTAATTTTGAAGTATTCAATAATTCTTTCAATTCGCCGTCGGTCAATACATCCATTCGGCTCATAGGTGCGCGCAGCATGGTTCTTGCCAATGGCGTAGGGATACCTTTTTCATTTAAAGCGCTAATCAGTGCTTCTCCAATTCCCAATGAGGTTAATACCTCGTCTGTTTTATAATATTCTGAAATTGGATAATTTTCGGCAGTTAACTTAATTGCTTTTCTGTCTTTCGCTGTAAACGCCCGCAGCGCATGTTGAATTTTTAAACCGAGTTGACTCAAAACTGCGTCTGGCACATCTGTTGGGTTTTGGGTAACGAAATACAGGCCCACTCCTTTCGATCGAATCAGTTTTACAATACTTTCAATCTGATCTAGCAAGGCGCTGCTAGCTTGGTTGAAAATTAAGTGTGCCTCGTCTATAAATATAACAAGCTCTGGCCTGCCACTATCGCCCTGTTCGGGGAAAGTTGCATAGATTTCGGCCAAAAGGCTGAGCATAAATGTTGAAAACAACTTTGGCCTATCTTGAATATCGGTTAATCTGATGATGTTTATAAAGCCTCTACCATTTTCGTCAATTCGAAGCAGATCGTCTGTGTCGAAAGATTTTTCACCAAAAAATAAATCGGCGCCCTGTTGTTCCAATTCCACAACTTTTCTCAGGATGGCTCCGGTAGAGGAAGATGAAATTCGGCCGTATTCCTTAGCAAATTCTTCTTTCCCTTCATCGGTGGTATATTGCAATATTTTTTTAAAATCCTTTAAGTCCAGCAATGGCATTTTATGGTCGTCGCAATATTTGAATATTACTGAAACAATACCCGATTGTACATCGCTTAAATCTAAAATCCGTGAAAGCAAAACGGGGCCAAATTCACTAACCGTAGCGCGCAGACGAACTCCTGCTTGGTCTGAAAGTGTAAGGATTTCAACTGGAAATTTTCTAGCTTCATATGGAAAGCCAATTGCGGCATGGCGCTCATCAATTTTTGGATGGTCAGATCCGGGCTGGGCAATACCGCTCAAATCGCCTTTTATGTCCATCATTAAAACTGGAATTCCCTTTTCTGAAAGGTTTTCAGCAATAATTTGAAGGGTTTTTGTTTTTCCGGTTCCTGTTGCGCCGGCAATTAGGCCGTGGCGGTTTAAGGTTTTTAGCGGAATCTTGATGTACGCGTCCTTAACGGTTTTCCCGTCTAGCATTGCCGCGCCAAGATTTATAAAATCTCCTTTGGTGGAATACCCATTGTTGATATGATCAAAAAAAGCCTGTTTGTCTGCCATGGCACTTAATTTTGTTCAAAAGTAAGAAATTATAAGGCATTAAGATTTTTATGGCTACATATTTGGAAGAATGTTCTTGATTTTAGAATCAAGAATTTAGAGTCCGGATTCAAGAATTATAGTTTTAGTTTTAAGAAATTTGGAATTTGGAATTTGTTATTTGGAATTTGTCATTTAGATAAGGTGTTTTTCATTGTCTAGAATTGTACTTTTGCGGTTATGAAAATGGAAACACAAAATTTGGTGGAGAAAGGTGTAATGCTTCCGCTGATGGAAGAATTTTACACAATTCAAGGAGAGGGATTTCACAAGGGCACGGCCGCTTATTTTATACGGGTTGGCGGATGCGATGTAGGCTGCCATTGGTGCGATGTTAAGGAGAGTTGGAATGCGGAACTTCATCCGCCAACAGCCATTGGGCAGATTGTTGAAAATGCCGCCAAATATTCAAAAACAATTGTAATTACGGGAGGCGAACCCCTTACTTGGGATATGGGCCCGTTGACCCAACTTCTAAAAGCCCAAGGAATGCAGATACATATTGAAACTTCTGGTGCCTATAAGCTTTCCGGTACTTGGGATTGGATTTGCCTTTCACCCAAAAAAATGAAGCTGCCAACTGAAGAAGTGTATCAAAAAGCGCACGAGTTGAAAGTGATTGTTTTCAATAAGGATGATTTCCGTTTTGCTGAAGAACAGGCTGCAAAAGTGAACAAAGACTGTATACTATATTTACAACCGGAGTGGAGCAAGCGTGAAAAAATGAGCGCGCTTATTGTAGATTACGTAATGCAAAACCCCCAATGGAAAGTTTCTTTGCAAACCCATAAATATCTTAATATTCCGTAAAATAAATTTCAAATAACAAGCACCAAATTCCAATCTTTTAAGTTTGGAATTTGGTGCTTGTTATTTAGGTTTTGAAATTCCTTTTAAAAGAGTCGTTAGACTTTTTTAAAAGGAATTTCCACATAATGGTCGTCCCAGCCAATTAGCAAAGTAGTGCCATCAGTTTCTGGGCGAAATATCATTGAAAGCGATTCAATGGGTGCAGCAGCATCTTTGCACTTAACTAGCATTCGCGCTACATCCTTTTCCTTTTTATAGCTATAAGCGCCCCAAACATTAGTGTCGCTGTTAATTATAATGGTCCAATTTTCTTCATCGGGTATGGTGTAAAGCGTGTAAGTGCCAGGTTTTAAAATGGTTTTCCCGAATTTTAAGGGCGTATAAATTGTAAGTTCTGTAGCCTCGTTTGCGCCCGTACGCCATACTTCGCCATAAGGAACCAACCCACCAAAAACATCGCGTCCCTTTTTCTGGGGGCGACTATAAATTACTCGTGCCAATGGGGCACTATTCTTGTCGGGCCTAGCCATGGCAAGGTCTAGCGGAGAGGCATCCATCTGCGGAAAACTCTGCGCTGTTATATCTTGAAATGAAAGAAAGGCAAGGGTAAAAAAGGCTATAACAATAATTTTTTTCATAATGGTTTTTTTAAGCATTGGCAATACGCGAGATTAGACGAATAGTTTTGCTAAAAGTTTCAATTTCAGTGAAAAATTCTAGAATTTAGAAAGCAAAAATGCACAGATTGGTCAGGAAAAGTGTCCAACTATTGCGCCAAAAATGCGATCTCTCCAAAACCCCTGAAAAACAAGCGTTTTTTCACAGGAATTTGTTAATAACTTATAGCTATTAAAATACGTAAACCCTTCATTTTATTGGCTGTTTGGTTATATTTGTTCGTTACGAAAAAAACTGAAAATCATTCAAATTATTATATGAGCGAAGAACAGAAAAAAAGCAGCTACGGCGCCGATCAGATTCAAGCGTTAGAGGGAATGGAGCATGTGCGTATGCGTCCATCCATGTATATTGGCGATGTTGGCGTGCGCGGTTTGCATCATTTGGTTTATGAGGTGGTAGATAACTCCATCGATGAGGCAATGGGAGGCCATTGTGATACCATTGAAATGTGGATAAACGAGGACAATTCGGTTACCGTAAAGGATAACGGACGTGGAATTCCTGTAGATCTTCACAAAAAAGAGGGGGTTTCCGCACTTCAGGTTGTAATGACCAAAATTGGGGCTGGGGGAAAATTCGATAAAGATTCCTATAAAGTTTCCGGTGGTTTGCACGGGGTGGGGGTTTCTGTAGTAAATGCGCTTTCTGGGCATTTAACCGCTACCGTTCATCGCGATGGCAAAATTTGGCAACAGGAATATGAGC
>CAXBDO010000211.1:0-4784 GCA_963974165.1 uncultured Aequorivita sp. | reverse complement strand
GCAATTGAAAGCATAGAAAACGCCAAAGATAGGGATGAAGCAAAACTGTTAAACAGACCGCTGGCCATAGCTTTCGTTAGAGCGAATAGGGCAGAGGCCTTAGAGCAGTTTTTAAGGAAAATCGAAATCACCTCTACCGCATTGGAAACACAGGAACTTTGGCTGCAAAGCGGGAAGGAATTTCTATTAAAAGGTGAAGCTGCAAAAGCAAATGATTTTTTCAATAGAATTATTAATTCCTCATCCGAAAATCGAAATTTAAAATTACTTGCCAATGCCTATTTCTATAAAAAGGAATTCGCCAAAGCAACGCCTTTGTTTAAAGATATTTTTAAGGACGAGCCCCAAAATACTGAGGTTTTGGTGAAATTGGCCATTTGTAATTTCAAAAATGGGAATTCCTCCGAAGCGAACAAAAATTTACAAAACCTAGAAAATTTACGTGGCAATTACCAATATGGCAGTGTAGACTATGCGCTCGCACAATATTACGCCGCAACCGAGAACGAACCCAAATTGTTTCAGCACTTACTTAAGGCAGCGGCAAATGGACATATGTACCATTGGAAATATTTCAAAAATGATCCCCAATTCATAAAATTTTACAACTCAAAAGAGTTTGGGGAAGCTCTAAATTTTTGGAAATAGACTGATTTTTCAACTTCTAATTCAGATAAAATGACAAAATTAAGAAACGCTCATGCGCTATTAATTGGGGTAGGCAAGGACCTTCCGGAATCTGCAACAGACGCCAAGGCCATTTATAATATTTTGGGCAGCAAGGAATATGGCGGCTATTATAAAAAGAACATTCAATTACTTACCAATAAGAAAGCTACACGAAAGAAAATCTTAAAAGCCTTTGACAAGCTATTGGCAGACACAGATGAGGATTCTTCCGTATTACTTTATTATTCTGGCCACGGCGGCACTTACAGCGATAATACGTTTATAAAGGATGTTACCCAGCACAAGCCGGAAGAGGAAAATCAAAAATATTTCCACCTGTGTCCAAATGATTACGACCCTAATAATTATAAGACAACGTGGATTAAAGCAGAAGAAATAAAGGAAAAAATACAGCAGTTAAAATCGAAACGGCTTATTTTCTTTTTGGATTGCTGCCACGCAGCAGGAATGACGGCTGGGGTTACAGGACTTGGCGCAATGAAACCGAAACTGACAAATGCAGATGGATTGGCGCAGAATTTAGACGATGGCCGCGGTATGACCATTGTCTCGGCCTGTCGTGCAAATCAACTTTCGTACATTATGGAAGGAGATGAAAATAGCCTTTTTACAAAATGTATGCTCGAGGTTTTGAAGGGGGAAAGCAAACAGGATGATGACGAACCTTTTGTGCGCATATTTGAAGTAGTTCAATACATATTTAAAAAAGTACCTCAGATACATCCGGAACAAAATCCGTATGCAAATTTGCAAATATTTGAGGATTTCGTTGTGAGTTTTGCTTCAAAATTATTGAAAGACGATATTAGTGAAGATGAAATTGAAACTTTAGTAAACAAGAGTAAAACAGCTAAAAAAGAAGTAATTACAAAATTTAGGGAAACTGAAAACTCTAACAGTGCAATTCTCTTTATACACGGATTTTCTGGCGAGGCGGAAAATACATTTCACGAAGCCCCAAAACTTTTAATGGCCAATCCCGAAATGGATGGATGGGATATGTTTCCGTTAGGGTATTCGGGCAATGTAGTGCCAGAAATGGGCAAGAATATTTGGGCCTGTGCAGGCGATATTAAACGAAATTCAGACTATTTGCTGTCTTCCATCAAAAATAAATTCTCCAAATACAAGCGCATCGCTATTGTAGCCCACGATTTGGGTGGCATAGTGGCGCAGCAAGCCTTGATGCAATTGGAAAAATATGATTTCGACAGAATAAGTCACGTGTTATTTTTTGGAACGCCCAGCTACGGTTTGCCAGAAATAGCCCTAGAAAATTTCTTTACATATGGCAATGATGAAAAAGAACTCAAGGAAGGTAGCCCATATATACAGAAATTGCGCGCTGATTGGGAGGAAACTTTCAAAAATGGATACCCCTTCACCTTTAAAACTATTGCCGGCAGTAAAGATCAATATGTGCCCACAACATCCAGTCTAGAGCCATTTGATAAACAGTTTCATGAAGTAATTGAAGGCGACCACTTCACCATTGTTCAAATAGAAAATGAGGAGGACGACGGTTACCAGGCAATTTTAAACACGCTTACAAACAAGAGTTTTTTGAATAAATTTTCAAATAAGGAAGAAATAAACATTGCTTTGGGCGAATATAAATCGGTTATTAATTCGCTGCTCCCAAAGTTAGCCGGCCTTGACAGCAAGGGTCTGGAGCGATTAAATTACGCTCTGGAAGGCGCGGGTAGGGAAGCGGAGGCGGTGAAAATCCTGGAGGAACATTCATTGGCGAAAAATAATTCAAATTTGTTGGGCATTATGGGTGGCCGTTATAAGCGCCAATATTTAAAGACCTTTTCCGCACAAGACCTTAAAAAGTCGCATAAATATTATAGCGATGCCCTGAAAATTGCAGCGGAAAAAAACGATTATTCACAAATTTATTACCACGCAATCAACTTGGCTTTTCTGAGTTTGATGCAAGGCGAAAGGGCAGAGATGACGACGTATGCAGACCAGGCTTACAAAGCAACAGAGCAAGATCCGTTTCCCAGTCTTTGGAAATTTGCCACCTTAGGCGAAGCATATCTTTATAAAGGTGATTTTGAAAAATCGAAAGAGTATTACGGCAATGCCGCAGAAATGGCCGGGCTGCGTGAGAAAATTTCCATTCATACCAATGCCTATAACGCATATACCAGTTTAATGCAGACTGATAATCCTAAAGATGTGTTTATCAAATTCTTAAGAGTTAATTTTTTGTCGTAATTTAATTGCAAAATTTAGATTAATGCTCAAATTTACCCAAGGCAAGACCCCAAACCTAGATTTCAAAAAAGCTGTAAAAAAGCCAATTCCTATACAATGTATACAAATTGATGAACCTTTCGAAGTGGAAACAATGGAAGGTATTATGAAAGGGAAGGCGGGAGATTGGTTGATGATAGGCGTAAACAACGAAAAATACGTCTGCGATGCCGCTATTTTTAATAAGACCTACGAAATAGTGAAATAAGATCAATTTTAATATAGCTGAGCCATGAGCGGGAAAAAAATTTTTATCAGTTATTCGAGAAGCGACATAGATTATGTAAAATCCTTGGTAGATGCCCTGCGGCAACAAGGTTTTGAGGTTTGGTTCGATAAGAACATTGTAACCGGCAATGATTGGGACGATACAATAGAGGAGGAAATAAAAAAGGCGGATGCTTTGGTGTTGATCCTTTCAAAAACTTCAGTAGCCTCAGACGCGGTAAAGGATGAAATGAGCTACGCAATGAGCTTGGGGAAAAGTGTAAATCCAATAAAAATAGAAGAATGCGACGTGCCCATGCGCTTGGCGCGTAAACAATTTATAGATTTTGCCGTTCTTGGTCACGAAGTAGGTTTTGAACGATTGGTTAAGGATATTACGTTGCAGTTGAATGATACTAAAAAAGTAAATGTACCAAGAGGAACTTTCGTTCCTCCCAAACAACAACAACATTACGTTCCACCAGTGAAGCCAAAATCCAACAATAATTTAATGATTATTGGCGGAATTGTTATGGGCGTAGCACTTATGGTAATTTTTATTATTGTTTTAGTGTATGTATTCTCGCCAAGTCCAGATTATAGTGATACCACGGGAGGAGATACGGAAAATTACATAACTGATTATGATGAAACTTATGGCGCAACTGCCGAAGATCAGGATTGGACGGCTACGTACAGTAAAAATAATTTAGATAGCTATATCAACTTTTTATATACCTACGGAAAAACCACCAAATACTACAAAGACGCATATAGGGAAATAAATCGGCTTTTGCCAAGGAATGCAACAGTGTGGTATGGGACTAAGGACGGTAATTACAACTTTACAAAATATCTGTATTATGCCGGCGATCAAACTACACCGCCACAATATGACGATATAATTACACCATTATTTAAAAGTGAACTCTACATGGGTGAAAATTATGAGCGCAGTGGTTATTTTGTACAACCTGGACAAAAACTACTGGTGTATGATGTGTGGGTAGATGTAAACAATAACATTTGGGTTGGGGTTCGCTATCAATAACAATTTATTTGAAAGCGTGGAGAAGACGTGTCATAGAGTAATTATAGATTCAAGAATTACGAGGAGAAGGATAATAATACATAAGCTTTCAAATATTCTATTTTACATAATATAAATTATAGGACAATTATTGTAAATCCCAATTTAGGCAGTGGAAATGAATACCTTCAAAATGATATTAACCTCCAACAATGTGAAAATAGTTCTATTGTTCCGTCGCTTGTATTTAATATTGAGGATTCTGTATATAACAATCACGCGTAGTAAATGCCCACGTTTTTGAGTTAATTGCTTTTATGGTATAGGAATTAAACAAAAGAATTGGCTGAGTCGAATTGGAGTTATTTTCCAATTCTGAGACTTTATATTCCGAATTAAATTTCTTGATAAAAAATTTTCTATTAGAGGAAACTGTACTTACTTCGTATGAAAAAGAATTTGATTCAGTAGCAATGACCACTATTTCAATCGTTTTGCCATTATTCAAGGAATTATTTACGCCAATTGGGCCATCAAATGCTAAAATAAAAGGCTTATTTAAAAAATTGGCCGCAACCGGAAGTTGAACGGT
>CAXBDO010000210.1:0-4785 GCA_963974165.1 uncultured Aequorivita sp. | reverse complement strand
TTTTAAGTGTTGAAAATCTTTCCGCGTCCATTGATGGCGAATTGCTTTTCAAAAATGTGGATATCAATTTGGCGAAAGGCGACAAAGTGGTAATTTATTCAAGAGATTCGCGTGCTCCAACTGCTTTTTATGAAATCTTAAATGGGAATTTAAAAGCAGATACCGGATCATTCCAATGGGGAATTACAACCAACCAAAGTTACTTGCCATTAGATAATGAAGAATTCTTCAAAAACAATCTTTCATTGGTAGATTGGTTGCGCCAGTATGCAAAAACCGAAGAGGAGCGCGAAGAAGTTTTTATCCGTGGTTTCTTGGGAAAAATGCTTTTCAGTGGCGAGGAAGCGCTTAAGAAAAGCAACGTACTTTCTGGAGGTGAAAAAGTAAGATGTATGCTTAGCCGAATGATGATGCAGCGTGCAAACGTACTTATGCTTGATGAGCCTACAAATCACCTGGATCTGGAATCTATTACAGCTTTCAACAATTCATTGAAGAATTTTAAAGGAACAATTTTGCTTACTACCCATGACCACGAATTTGCCCAAACCGTAGGAACCCGGGTTATAGAACTTACGCCAAACGGCGCAATAGACCGCTACACCACTTTTGACGAATATATGAACGATAAAAAGTTGAAGGAGCAGCGCGACAAAATGTACGTTGTAGAAGGAAAGGTTTAAACCGTAAATGTTTAAAAAATAAAGGCAGGGTTTTGTTGAATTATTCAACGAAATCCTGCCTTTTTAATTTGAGAAACTATGAAGTTCCTCTATAGTATTTGTATTACAGAATTTATCTTCTAAGGAAAAACCGTTCAGTAAAAAAACAACAGCACTGATTGGAAGAAATAATAGGCTAATAGTTTTTAATACGGAGCGCTTTATCCGCAATTTTAAAGTTAATTCTTCATTATTGATGGCAACAAATTTTATCTTCATGAACTGTTTACCAATGGTTACGGAATTACCGAAAACATCGAACGTAATAAAATACATTAGGTAAAATAAAACGGACCAATTGATGCCGTAAACAAAACTTTGCTCAAAGACAGTAAATGTTCCCAACTCCTTTTCTATATTAAACAAGCCGGAGAATAGGGTAGAGATAGTTGCGATAATCAGTAAGTCGATTATAAGTGCGAAGATTCGTTTAGTTTTGACGTCCATAATAATTGGTTAATTTTCTTCGATTTCCTTTAAAAACTCTTCAATAGCACTTTGCGCTTGTGCATATTCATCTTTTCTGATAAAAACCATCGTTTGGTTTGCGATGCTCATTGTAAAGCCCGCCCGTAGGCTGCTATCGTGGTCGTTGCGCTCTATAGGGCTAATACCTATTTCATTTAACCGGACAACTAGACCTTTTGCAATTAGCGTTGGGCCGGTATAGATTCGTTTTGTTTCAGACATATTGTTAAAAGTAAAAGTATAATTGTAAGTACGTTATGGAAATTTATTTTAGTGACCACTGACCACTGACCACTGACCGCTATTCCATCCTCATTCTCCAATTTCCTTTAAATAGGCATCTACAATTGGCTGGGCAGTGGCCAAATATGCGCACTTGGTCGTCATATTTACTTCCGCTCCCGAACATAACCCCGCTTTGTTCATCATCGCGCAAAATAGGGGTAATATTTGCTTCTTTCAATCTCCCAACAAGGGCTTCGGCCATTATATCTGAACCGGTATATATACGTACTGTTTTTTCTGTGTTTTCTGACATTTCTTTATTTCGTTTATTAGATTATTTTTTTAATATTTTATTCGCTAATCGCTAATCGCTAATCGCTAATCGCTAATCGCTAATCGTCATACTTAGGCATTGTAATATTTGCTGTTCCAAATGGCGCCATTAAAATTCTTTCCCATTGAAAAACCGTAAAAAATAACGAATCCGCCCACACCTTTAAAGATGAATAGGAATAAAAACAAATATTCCGCAATGCCTGCATTGAAGGTAAACCACTGGATTGGCGTTATTGCCGTAACGAGCATACTCACCAAAAATACAGTAAACAAAAGGTTTTCGAAATTTTTATAAGGCCACATCAATAGTTTTCTAAAAGGATGCAAATCTTTGCCCCATTTGTGGATAAGGTAATAATAGTCATTTCCCATGGGTGCAAAAAGCAAGGGATCGTCGGCATTTTCCAATTTTAAGAGTTTCGCAGGGGCTACAATTTTAAAATTCTTTAAGCTTGTTTGATGTTTATTTTCTAGATTTCTAATTTCAGAAATCGCTTCTTCGGGAAATTCCCCTTTAAAAAAATGGGCATCCAAAAACCGCAACCGATAGGTAATACATAGGGTTTTTATGTCTTCCAAATGAAAAATATGGGAGTTTTCCAGCAAATCGAAATTAAATTGATTGGCATTTTCATCAGCGGCTTCTTTCTTCAAATTTGATTGAATCTTATTTCGCTGAGTTTCATTTTCAGAAAATATTTTCTGAACTTCCTTCATAATAGCATCTTCCGCAATCCGCTTGGAACGCGATTTGCAAAGCTGCTGTTCAATATTGGTTCGGGAAAACATATGCTTTTTTTAAACAATTAAATTTACACAGTACAGACAAGCAGCACAACTATTTAACACATTTTGAAGTATTTTTTTAATATTTACAGCGCTTTTGCGTTCTTTAAAAAGTTGACTTGTTATATTTACCGCCTAAATTATATGCTATGAAATTCAGAAATATTTTTATAATCCTACTAATGATCGGTTTCGGAAGTACTCTTTCGGCTCAAAAATACATATCTACCAATCACGATGAAGTTTCAAAAACATTGGGCGACAGCAATTTTTCATCCAGCAAGTCACTTTTTGAAAACTTAAAGGATGCGCCAGATTTTACCATACTGGCAAAGATTTTAAAAAATGACCAATTGCGCAGATCGCTTGAAAAAGAGGAAATGGTAACAGTTTTTGCCATTGCCGATGAAGCGTTTATGAATTTGACCAAAAAATCCCGCGATTCTATATTAGGCAATACCAGACTTGTAAATTCCATGATTAAGTTTTTAGCCGTTCCGGGTAGATTGGACAGCCACAGCCTAAAAACCGCAGTAGAGAAGAATGGCGGCAAAGCCCTTTTAACTACTGTTGAAGGTAATAGTTTAGAAATTATTGAGGAAAATGGGCAATTAATGTTGGTAGATTCCTATAATAATAAGGCCAAAATATTAGTGGCAGACTTTTACCATAAAAATGGATTTTTCCATATAGTGGACGGATTTGTTTTTCCTCCCGGCTCAAAATAGCCATAAAGGTTAAATAAACCCTAAAGTCCCGAAATTGCGAAACCGCAGTTTCGGGACTTTCGTTTATATACCCATAAACATAAAACTTAAACTTATTATGAAAACTAAAATTTTTACAGCCGCAGTATTCGCAATTGCATTGGTAGCAGGTTCAACTTCAAGTTTTGCCCAAAGCAAACTGATGACCAATGAAAAAACAGTAATGGTTGGCGGCGCCGAAATGTACCCAAGCAAAAATATTGTTGAAAATGCAGTTAATTCAAAAGACCATACCACCCTCGTGGCAGCGGTAAAAGCAGCCGATTTGGTAGAAACGCTTCAAGGTAATGGGCCTTTTACGGTATTTGCACCAACTAACGCTGCTTTCAACAAATTGCCAAAAGGTACCGTTAAAACTTTATTGATGCCTGAAAACAAGGCAAAATTACAGTCTATTCTTACATATCACGTAATAGCGGGAAGATACAGTGGGAAAGCAATTATGAAAGATATTGAAAAAGGAAATGGAAAAGCAACCTACAAAACCGTAAGCGGAGGCACCTTAACTTTTATGATGAAAAATAACACGGTAATGCTAATGGATGAAAATGGAGGAATGGCCACCGTTACTATTGCAGATGTTAATCAATCTAATGGGGTAATTCACGTTATAGACGGTGTGGCTTTGCCAAAATAGTCATATGCTTAATTGAATAAAATTAAACTGAAAACGGCGACCTATATGGGTCGCCGTTTCTTTTTTATAAGTCTAATTATCGAAGTGTTGCCCCAAATTCATTTTCAAATTTGTGCTGCAATTTGCCCATAATTTTATCAATTTGCTTATCTGTTAATGTCTTCTCGTTATCTTGAATGGTGAAGCTAATGGCATAGCTCTTTTTTCCGTCGGGAAGATTTTTGCCCGTATAAACATCAAAGAGTTTTACAGATTTCAACAACTTTTTTTCTGTTTGAAATGCCGCTTGGCGCAAATCGTCGAATTTAACCGCATCATCCAACAGCAGGGCAAAATCGCGCTGTGCCGCCTGGAATTTTGCAATAGGTTTTAATTTGAAGTTTTTGGTTGAAACTTGTTTTAAAACTACATCCCAATTAAAATCGGCAAAAAATACTTCTGCATCAACATCTAGGGCAGTGGTAATTTTCTTGTTCACTATCCCGAATTCTACGATTATATCCTTGTTTCTTTTGAAGGCAATTGCTTCGGTGAAAATATCATTTTCAGTAGCTTCTTCCGAATAATCTTCCAGACCAAGTCTGGCCATTAAAGACGCAATAGTCCCTTTTCCGAAGAAAAATGTACTCTTGGTTTCAGGCAGTGCCCAATTGCTTTCAGCCTTATGCCCCGTAATAAACAGTGATAAGTGCTTTGCCTCTATGCGCCCACCAGGATAATTGTGATAAGTTTTCCCAAATTCAAAAAACTTTAAGTCGCTACTTTTTCGGTTGCTGTTATATTCAATTGCTTCCAAACCTGAAAAGAGCATAGATTGGCGCATTACCGAAAGATCCTGGCTTAG
>CAXBDO010000209.1:0-4798 GCA_963974165.1 uncultured Aequorivita sp. | reverse complement strand
AAGATATAATTCGAAATAGGGATTTCAGTATCGGCGTTCTTTTTTCCGAAGAGAAAAACCGAAATAGGATTTTGATTTTCAACAGCAACAGGAACGGTTAAAATCTGAACGGAAAAACCTGGATTTTTGGAGTGAATGGATAAATGCATTTGATTGGCATTTTGCGAATTATCTGGCGCTAAAGCATATGCGAAAATCGCAATCAATACACATAGCATTAAAAAACCCAAACTGAAAACGCCCCAAAAATTCTTTTTGAACTTTCGGAGCGCTATACTGGTTAATGAAGTGCTTTTTTTCACACCTCAAATTTAATAAAATTTAGCGTGTTTCATTCAGAAACAGGCGCTGGGTTTCTGCAATATTAGTTTTTAATATTAGCTACTTTTCCAGCCTTGATATTATTAAGTTTTAAATCTTCCAAAACGTTTACCGCTTCTTCAACATACATATCCTTGCTTAGGCTTTTGTGCCATCTTTTACGCTTTTCAGATAAGGTAGTATCTTGTTTCATTAAAGCAGTTTCATATGGCAATGATTTAAATGTTAGTTCATTATCATATTCATCTATAGCTTCAAAACGTTTGGTTTCCAACTTGCGTTGGTCAATTTCTGCACTATAGGCTTTAAAATTAAGATTGACTTCCTTTTCATCTCTTCTGGCCTTAATCCATTTTGCGTTATCGTCTATTAATTTCAACTGCACATTTTGCGCCATACGGGCTTTGCTTCTTTCAATGGTTTCATTAAAATCAATATACCCTTCCCAAACATCATATTTGGCTGCATCTATCTTATCATAAGGCAATGGGTTATCATAATCTCTTTCTCCTATATCAATATAGCTGTAACGATCTGGCATAATTACATCGCTCTTTACACCCTCTAACTGCGTAGAACCACCGTTAACACGGTAAAATTTTTGCGAGGTGATTTTTAAGGCACCCATATCGCCCAAATTGTTTTTACGCAACCACTGGTTTAGATCTATTACATTTTGAACAGTTCCTTTTCCATATGTTTGTTCGCTACCCAAAATAATAGCGCGCTTATAATCTTGCATTGCTGCCGCTAAAATCTCGGAGGCAGAAGCAGACAATTCATTTACTAAAATTACCAATGGTCCATCCCAAACAATTTCACTATCCTTATCTTCCAAAACTTCGGTATTACCGTTGGAAGCTACTTGAACCACAGGACCTTTTTTAATGAAAAGACCAGCAATATCTACAGCAGTTCTTAAAGATCCGCCACCATTATCGCGAAGGTCTAAAACCAATCCTTCCATTCCTTCTTCCTTTAGGCGGATGATTTCCTTTTTTACATCGGTGGCCGCATTGCGCTCTTTGTAATTTTCCATATCGAAGTAAAACTGGGGCAAATTGATAAGCCCAAATTTACGGTCGCCCTTATCGATTAGGGATGATTTTGCATAGGTTTCTTCAAGTTCAACCACATCGCGCGTAAGCACTTTGTCAGAAATAGTACCATCTACATTTTTGATGGTTAAGGTAACTTTCGTCCCTTTTGGACCCTTAATTAATTTAACGGCATCGTCTATTCGCATTCCAATAATGCTTACGGCATCTTTTTCTCCTTCCTGTTTTACTTTTAAAATGGCATCGCCAACTTCAATTTTTTCACTTCGCCAAGCTGGACCACCGCTTATAACCTCAATTACGGTTATATAATCGTTCTTCTTCTGAAGACGCGCGCCAATACCCTCCAATTTTCCAGACATTCTTAAATCGAATCTGTCTTTATCCGGCGGAGCGAAATAATTCGTGTGTGGATCAAACTGCTCCACAATTGTATTTAAATAAATAGCGAAATAATCTGTACGTTGTAAATCTTTGGTAAAATCGAAATATTCATCAAGTGAATTCTTTGCGGTTTCACGTGCCTTTTCCTCTAATTTCTCTAAAGATTTAGGTTCAAATGCTTCTTTTGAATCAGTCTTAGACGAAATAGAACTATCATTTTCTGAATCCTCGCCGTCCTTTTCGGAAGTTGTTATTCCCTTTTCCTTATTTTTTTGGTCTTCCACCATATCATAATAGCTGGAAAGGGTGGTAAACTTTAACTGCTGCTTCCATCGTGCCTTCAAATCCTTTTCTGAACTGGCATAGGTTAAATTGTCGTAATCTACGTTTATGGTTTCGTTTTGTGTAAAATCGAAGGACTGACTTAAAACTTCAGGGTAAATTCTTTTCACATCTTCCATACGCTCGTTAAATCGAGTGTAAACAACATCAAAAAAGGTTAATTCCTTATTTTTTATCTGATCGTCTATTTCGGTTTTGTATTTGCTGAATTCAGCAATATCAGAAGCTAGAAAATATCTTTTCAATGGGTCCAGACCTTTTATAAAATCATCATAAACACCAATGGAAAATTCATCATTAATATCTTTTGGCTCGTAATGTCCTTTTTGAAGCACATAGGTTATTAGATCCAAAAGAAGCTTATCCTTGTCGGGATCGTCGAATTCCTTTGTAGTAAAACTACAGGAAGCTACAGCGACAAAAACCGCCAAAAATAAAACTTTAAAATTCTTCTTCATTATCCGCATAGTATTGGTATTATTTATGAGTGCCTAAATTATATAAAAAACCGTGCCAACAAGGGAAACCGGTACTAATATTTTGTTAAACAGTTTTTTCGGGTTTCGGAAAATAGCATTCTCTATTCATTCATTGTTTTGGGAGCATGAATACTCGTATTTTTGTTCTTCAAATTTAAAAAACATGGCCAAGAAAAGACCGCTTATTTTAGTTACTAACGACGATGGCATTAACGCTCCCGGAATCCGCAATTTAATTGAGGTTATGAATACTTTGGGCGACGTGCTGGTAGTTGCGCCAGATTCCCCCCAAAGCGGAATGGGCCATGCCATAACAATTAACGACACCTTGTACTGTAATAGTATAAAGATACAAAATGGCGAGCCACATAAAGAATATAGTTGCAGCGGCACGCCGGTAGACTGTGTGAAAATTGCAGTAAATGAAATTTTAAAACGCAAACCAGATCTTTGTGTAAGCGGCATTAACCACGGCAGCAACTCGTCTATAAACGTTATTTACAGCGGCACTATGAGTGCGGCTGTTGAGGCGGGTACGCAAGGAATACCCTCGATAGGGTTTTCATTATTGGATTATTCCTTGGATGCAGATTTTTCACCTTCAAGAAAATTTGTAAAAGCTATAGCTGAAGAAACCCTTAAAAACGGACTTCCAAAAGGAGTGGTTTTAAATGTGAATATTCCCAAATTGAAAGCTTCCGAAATAAAGGGCATTAAAGTTTGTAGGCAAGCCAATGCACATTGGGAAGAAAAATTCGATAAACGTACCAATCCATTAGGGCGCGATTATTATTGGCTAACAGGTGAGTTTGTGAATGACGATAAAGGTGAGGACACTGATGAATGGGCCCTCCATAATGGTTATGTTTCCGTAGTGCCGGTACAATTTGATCTTACAGCGCACCACGCCATGAAAGAACTAAATACTTGGGATTTTTAGATTTAATCCAGAATTTTGCTACCCCTCAATAAAAAAATATAAATGAAACCACACATAAAGGAAATTATAATAGGCTTTGCCATTGGGCTGGCGGCTAATTTGGCCGGCACCTATTTATATATTTATATCTTTTCAAAACATAGTTTGGAAACTACTTTAAGAGATGCCGCAGCCAATGATTTATTGGGAAGCTTAATTGCTCTCGGCGCCATTTTAAATCTTATAGTATTCTTCGTCTTTTTAAAAAAGAATCAAATTAACAGGGCACGCGGCGTAGTTTTGGCCACCGTCTTGGCGGCTATAGCTATCCTTATTTCGAAATTTCTTTGAAAAGAAAAGAGTTTTAGAAGTTAGTCAGTATATTAGTGAAGAATTATTGCTTCAATTTTAAAGAATTTCAAATTAAAAGCACAGCAAATGAAACGCGCAGTTTTTCCCGGCACTTTTGACCCCATAACCCTTGGGCACGTAGATATTATAAAACGTGCGCTACCGCTCTTCGATGAGCTTATAATTGCTATCGGGGTAAACGCGGACAAGAAGACAATGTTCACTCTTGAAGAACGAAAAGCATTTATAGAGAAAACCTTTGAAGGGGAAACCAAAATTAAGGTAAAAAGCTATACCGGTCTTACGGCAAAATACTGTATTTCGGAAGACGCACAATTCATTGTGCGGGGTTTACGGAATACTACAGACCTAAACTACGAGCAGCCTATAGCACAGACCAATTATAAAATGGCCGCGGTAGAAACCATTTTTCTAATCTGTTCGCCAGAAGTTTCCAATATATCATCAACCATTGTGCGCGATGTAATGCGCAATGATGGTCCTTATAAAGACCTTGTACCCACTTCTGTAAAGAAATAATGAAGGCTTAATTATTCAAACCAAAAAGCCCTTTCAGTTTCCTGAAAGGGCTTTTTAAATTTGTTGTTAAAAAGAATTATAGCGCAGCTACGTGCTTAGCCATATTCGATTTTAAATTGGAAGCCTTATTCGAGTGAATAATATTTTTCTTAGCCAATTTGTCAATCATTGAAGCAACACTAGGAAACATAGCTTCTGCCTCTTTCTTATCAGAAAGCTCTTGAAACTTCTTCATGGCGTTACGGGCAGTTTTGTGCTGGTAACGGTTACGCAAGCGCTTTGCCTCGTTGCTTCTAATTCTCTTTAATGCTGACTTGTGATTTGCCATTTTTGTTTTATTAAATTCTAATTTGTAGTCCGTAGGGGAATCGAACCCCTGTTACCAGGATGAAAACCTGGCGTCC
>CAXBDO010000208.1:0-4827 GCA_963974165.1 uncultured Aequorivita sp. | reverse complement strand
TAAACTGAAATAAACGAAAACCTATTCAACTATAAAACACATAAAACATGTCGTATAACTTACTTAAAGGAAAACGAGGAATCATTTTTGGAGCATTGGATGCGAATTCAATTGCTTGGATAACTGCCGAGCGCATTCATGAAGAAGGAGGGCAATTTGTACTAACCAATGCGCCAATTGCACTGCGCATGGGGCAAATAAAAGAACTTGCGGAAAAAACAAATTCTGAAGTTATTCCCGCCGATGCAACCAGTATTGAAGATTTGGAAAATTTGGTTACCAAGGCAACAGAAATTTTGGGTGGCAAATTAGATTTTGTACTGCATTCTATCGGAATGTCTGTAAATGTTAGAAAGGGCAACCACTACACAAACCAGAATTACGATTTTACACACAAAGGGTGGGATATTTCTGCTGGCTCTTTCCATAAAACTATGCAGGTGCTGTACCAAAAAGATGCGATGAATGAGTGGGGGAGTATTGTAGCATTGACTTATATGGCTTCGCAACGTGTTTTTCCTGATTATAACGATATGGCAGATAATAAAGCGTATTTGGAAAGCATTGCGCGCAGTTTTGGCTATTTCTTCGGAAGGGATAAAAAGGTACGGGTTAATACTATTTCGCAATCGCCAACCCCAACTACAGCCGGGCAAGGTGTTAAAGGATTCGACGGTTTTATAAGCTATGCCGAAAAGATGTCGCCATTGGGTAATGCCACGGCTATGGATTGCGCTAATTACACTGTAGCGATGTTTAGCGATTTAACAAAACGTGTAACCCTTCAAAATTTATACAATGACGGAGGCTTCTCAAATATGGGCGTTAGCGATGGCGTCATGGAAGCTTTTGTGTCTGGAAAAGAAGATTAATTTTTCCTAAAAATTATTTGAATCCTGATGCCAATTTTTGGTGTCAGGATTTTTTTTTCTTTAAGTTTACTTAATCTATAAACGTAACGTTTTTAACATAATTTTTGCTACATTTGGTTGAATATTAACTAAACCTTACAAATTTATGAAGAGAATTACCATGCTAATTTGTGCTTGTCTCAGTATTATTGGGACCATGAATGCACAATTTATTGAGAACTCCTCGAATAACGGATCAAAAACGACTGTAGCTAGAAATAGCCAACAAACGTTGAGACCGGTAGAGGCACCACGGAATGTGGTTCAGACTGCAACATATGATGCACGTCACAGAAATTCAAATTCAACCATATTAAATACCTACAACTCGAGTCAACGAGGGCCCCAGGCAACCCTGTTAACAGAAGGTTTTACAGACATTACCACATTGCCAGCCGCCGGGTATAGTTTTGTAAATGCTAGTGATGTGGTGGGATCAACAAACTGGTTTCAAGGCAACACTACCGTTTTTCCAGCCCAGGCAGGGGCAGCAACTTCATATATCGGGGCTAACTTCAACAATACGGCCGGAAGTGTAATCAATAATTTTATGATTACTCCTGTATTAAATTTAGAAAACGGAGATGAAATTATTTTCTGGACACGCACGCCAACTGGAAGTACTTTTCCAGATAGGCTTCAAGTTAGAATTGACCCAACAGGAGCGAATACAGATCCTAGTGGCCCAGCAAGTGTAGGTTCTTACACGCAACTATTATTAGAAATAAATCCAACACTCGCTACTGGGGTTTATCCTGATGTTTGGACTCAATTCACGGCTACTGTAACCGGATTGGCAGCACCAATCAACACTAGAGTTGCCTTTAGATATTGGGTTACGAATGGAGGCCCTACTGGTGCAAATTCAGACTACATTGGTATAGATTCACTTACTATCGAAGAGGGTGCCACTGGTGGAGGCATTTGTGGCACTCCTATATTGGAAGTAGAACAGAATGTTGATGATACTTGTATGGCAATGGTTACACAAGGTGGCTTAGCTCAGTCTTACATCCCAATGGAAGCAGAAGCTGCGGGTGCAGGAATTAAATTTAAACTTATCTTTATGGGATGGCCTTCCAAATGCTGGCGGTACAATGCTTGCAAGTGGAACAAGCCAAACTGATGGAACGGTTTGGACAGACGTATTTTGGGATCCTGTAATAAATGTTACTGTAGGCTTAACATATTATATAGTAATTGAAGGAGATGCTGCTTTACCATGTATTTCAGGCTCTACAAACAATCCATATTCAGGCGGAATGGTGTTTGCCAATAACTATGGGGCTTTCCCAGCCTTTGATTATACTTTCAGAACATATAGCTGCAATGGCGGCGGTTCTACTTGTACCAGTATGGCTTATGATAGTACGGCAGTACCATTTGATATTGACGGTGCGGGTAACTCAACTGCAGATTGTACGAATGCACCAAACTTAATTCCAATTACGGTTAACGAGCTTGGAACTCTTGGTGCAGGTGCTATCCTTGAGAGCATAACAATTGATATTGCCCATACTTGGACTGCAGATCTTGATATGTATTTGGTTTCTCCAAGTGGTACCGAATTGTTGATCGCCAACGACCTTGGCGGCGGCACCGATGATGGTTATAATGGAACTATGTTTGAAGACGGTGGTGCTGACATTACTTTGGCCACTGCGCCATTTGGTGTAGGTCCATACCAACCAATGGGCGGTACTTTCGCTGCTGCCTTTGACGGAGAGGATATTACAGGAGTATGGAACCTAAAAATTTGTGACGATGCAGGTGGAGACACTGGGCAGGTATTACAGTTTTCTATGTCTATTTGTGTACCTCCAGTATTTACAAATGATGACTGCGCAAATGCAATTGCCCTTGCCTGCGGCGATAGTGTGACAGGAGAGACCCTTACGGCTACCGATTCTGGCGGAAACGCTGCTCCGGATGTGTTCTATAAGTTCACCGGAACGGGTACCCCACAATTGGTTACCATTTCATTATGCGGTGGCGGTACCGATTATGATTCGTACCTGCGCGTATTCGACGATTGCGACCTTATGAACGAATTGGCATTCAACGACGATTTTTGCGGTCTTCAGAGCGAGCTTACCTTTACCTCAGACGGTACCTCTACCTATTATATTATGGTGGAAGGCTTCGGAAGCGGCTCGGGTAACTTCAGTCTTGATGTTAGCTGTATGGATCCATTGCCGAACGATGGCTGTGGCGGCGCAATAGCGGTTAGCTGTGGTGATACCGTAATGGGATCTACCGTTGGTGCTACCGTAGACGTGGCCCCTTCTTGTGGCCCGGCAATTACGGCACCGGGAGTTTGGTACACCCTTGCGGACACTAGCGGTCTTCCTGGCGATATCACTCTTTCGCTATGTAACGGAACCGATTACGATTCTAAGTTAACAGTATATTCAGGTACCTGTGCCGGGCTTGTCTGCGTTGTTGGAAACGATGATGCTTGCGCCCTTCAGAGCGAGGTTACCTTTGCATCTAATGGTAATACCACCTACTATATCCTGGTACACGGATTTGGTGGGGCAACCGGCAACTTCACAATGGACGTTACCTGTATACCTACACCTCCTCCGAACGATATGATAGTTAACTCTATCGATGTTGACGAGATAGGTTTCCCTTACACCGACCCAGCGGTTGCAATGCCTGCTGCTACCCTAGAGAACGGTAGCCCTCAGAACTGCGACATTACTGGAGCCAATGGTGTATGGTACAATTTCGTTGCCGGTGGCGACGGGACTGCCAATGCAATGATCGTTACCCCTGGCGGTGCCAGCTCGGTGACCTTCTATACCGCGCCGGACGAGAACTCTACGGAGACCGACCTTGTGCTGGTACCGCAGAACACCAACCAGTGCGTACCGGGCACCTCGGCGTCCATCTATACCCTTGCCGGACAGGCATACTATGTGTTCGTGCTGAACACTGGGGCCATTACCGACATCGTTATTGACGGAACCAACCTTGGCGTTTCTGACAATACCATAGCTGGGTTCACCTATTACCCGAACCCGACAAACGGTATCCTGAACCTAAGAAGTGTGGACAACATCGAACAGGTGTCGCTCTATAACGTTCTTGGCCAGGTTGTTCTAAACAGCCGCATTAATGCTACTGCATCGCAGGTTGACATTTCCGGGCTGAGCGTTGGAACCTACCTGATGAAGGTTACGGTGAACGGCCAGATTGGTACCTATAAGGTAATCAAGAACTAATAACAGATAGTAATTTTTAATAAAGGAGCCACCCGCAAACAGCGGGTGGTTTTTTATTTTAAACAAATATTAATTTTTCCTAGCCAAAGCAGTGATGTGCTCAAAGCACAGCAATTATAATCTTCGGAAGGCTTAAGATAATTTCAAATTAAATCGGCAAATAAATACTTTATTTATTAAGAGATTAATACAACATGCAAACTCTTATTGCGAAAAACTTTGAAATGTGCTTTTTTTGGAATAGCTTTAATTCCTTAAAACTAATTAATTAACTAAATCATTTCGATTATGAAAAAATTTACAATGTTAATTTTATTATTGGCAGTTTCCTTTAGTTATGGGCAACTCCAAATGATAAAAACGTACGGAAACAGTAATCCGGTTCATTTCAATCAACAAAATAATAATCAGGGGCAACAAAATAATAATCAGGGGGTCGCTAATAATGCGGTAATGCATACACCTCTATTCTTATCTATTGAGGCTAATGAGGAAGAAGAGATTTTGGCAAACCAAATATATCAGGCCAATCCTTCTGTTAACTTCTCTCCAGTTGGAGCAAACCGTGGGCCACAGGCTGATATAATTCCAACGGCAGGTGCAACCGAAACATTTAATCCTTCAGTTGGCGATAACTTTTTCGATCCAGGAGGGCCGGGTGGTTCCACAACAGGAGGAACAGCAGG
>CAXBDO010000207.1:0-4867 GCA_963974165.1 uncultured Aequorivita sp. | reverse complement strand
CAATTCCCGCAAACATAAATGAAGGTCTGTTAATGTCGTCCATAACATTCCAAATATTGCCGGCATCTACAAAAAGTCCGCCTTTAAACGCGCCCAAAATTGTAAAACGGTATTCGGCATTAAAGGCCAGTTTAAAGTTGGCATCATTAAAATCCAAAATACTACCACTGCTTCCCGGGCCAAGGTCGTAGGCTTTCCAGCCCCTATTGTCGTTCGCGCCCCCCGCAAAATAACTACGTGTAAACGGAATGCTATTACTGTTGCCATAAGGTATTGCAATCCCGCCAAATGCCCGTACGGCCACAATATTTTTGCCGTCTATGTCCCAATGTTTAATGTACTCGGCTTCGGTTTTGATGTATTGCGAATACACCACGCCAAGGGCCTTATAATTCCCATTTTCATTTTTCTCGGAACCTGCAAGGCTTGAAATTCCGGAAAGCACATTGCCTGCCGATTCCACTTTTAAGCGCAGTCGCGAAAAATTATTATCGTTAATATTTTCGCGGGTGTCGCGGGTTATAACAATGTTGGAGGCGAAAATAAGGTTGTTTTCGGTTAAACGTGTTTGGCGCTCGGCAATGCCCAATACTTCTTCAAAAGTATCGGCATCTGCGGCAAGGTTTTCATTTAAAACTGCGTTTATAAATTCCTGCGTTTCTTCCGGTATTTCAAGGGTTGGGTTGGTTGACGGATTATTGAAATCGTAATTAAGGCTCTGGGCTATTTCATTTAACCTATTGTATGAGCTTTTATAAACGATGTAATAATTGTCTATTCTTAAATTTCTTACGTACTGAAGATTCAACATATCTATCTGATAGGTAAGGATTTTTGAAGGTTTCCATCTATAATTATAAACGCCATTAACGCTTTGTCTGTCCAACCCAATATTATTCTGCGCACTAGCCCCAAAACTCATACTGGTGGAAGGCGACATATATTTTGGAATCAACTTTTCGGTATTTATAGGAAAAATGATTCGCGGGAAGGTGAGTTTTACATCGCCACCAAATTCTGAAATATTAAAGAATTTACTTTCACTATCGGCTGCATCTTTTGAGGAACCCAGACTTCCACGGCCAGAGATTTCAAGAATTTCGGCCCCACGGAAAATATTCCGAAAAATTATATTGCCACTGAAGCTTATTCCGAATTGTTGGATGGTAGAGGTATAGCCGTCAAAATCTGCCCCCAGCGTATAACGGTCGCGTGGGCTCAGTAAAATTGTAGCGTTTAAAAGTCTTCCGGTAGTATCTGTAGCAACTTCCGAATAATTAATGTTGGGATATTTAAATATCCGCAAATCGCTAATTTGATTATAGGTTAAGGTGCGGTCTATGTCCTTAAAAATGTTGCCGGGGGTTATTGAAATTGCATCGGTAATGGCCTTCGGGCGAAATCGCATCTTGCCATAGCTAAACAATTTATAGCCTTTATAGCTGATGGAATCCTGAAACGTCTTGTTTCTATTCTCATATGAATAATCCGTTACAATCTTAACTTCTTTAATGCTGTGCACCTTAAAGGGAACCGTAAATGTGCTATCGCCCTGTGTAATTTTTCTGTCGGGAATTATATAGGTAATGTTTGCCTTATGGTCGGTATTAACAGTGTCGGCCTCAAAACCTACATATTCCTGGTCAAAATGATAGAGGCCCGAATTCCTAAATTGAATGGTAAGCCTATCGCGTTCGTTTACAAAATCGTTGGCGGCGTATTGCTTGCCGGGTACAATAAACGATCTGCCCTTGGTGCGGTTATAAAGTGAATCTACCACAGGCGAGCTTATTCTATCAATAATAGAATCGCCAATAAAATATGGTTGGTGCCGACTTACTTTATATGTTATAGAAGCCCTTTTTTTCTTCTTTTCGTTGGGCACTATTTCGTAATCTACCTCTTCATTAAAATATCCAAAGCTGGCATACCAACGTTTTAACCTGTCTACAGATTTTTTAATCTTTTGTTCTTCAATAATCGCCGGCGCATCGCCAGATTTCTGAAGCCATTTGTTCAAGTTAACATAGCTGCTGTCTATTTTATCAACCTGTTTTTTAGATAGCCATTTAATTAACCGCTCCTCGCGTTTGGGGTTTTTATGAAGCCATCTGTAATATGTGGAGTCTGGATGCGGATCGGCCAAGTTATAAATGTATAACCCAAGCGGCAGCCCAATAAGAGGAATGGAAGTATTTGGTTTTTGTGCCAATTGGCTATAAACCCCAGCCTCCTTGGTTTTAACACTGTCTACCAAAATTGTATTTTCGGTGAGCAGATATTTACCCTCTGGCACTTTCTTTACCGCGTTGCACGAAAAAAACAAACTGATTAATACTATAATTAGTGATATTTTTGTAAAGTCGCGCTTCAAGGGTACAATTTTAAATCGAATTCAAAAATACTATATTTTGGTCAGCAAAAGTCAAACAAAATTAATAACGAGCCTCCAACAAAAAAAGTACCGTACACAACACGGGCTTTTTGTTGCCGAAGGGCCAAAAGTAATTGCTGAATTGTTAAACGAAGGTTTAAAACTGCATTCTTTCTTCTCCACCAATTCCGAAGAAATTTCGGGGCCCGACCATTATTTGGTTACTGAGAATGAGCTTAAAAAAATTAGTTTTTTAAAAACGGCAAATTCATCTTTAGCGGTTTTTGAAATCCCTAAAACAAGTCCCTATAAAGATGCGGGTTTAATTGTGGCACTTGATGCCATTCGGGACCCCGGAAATTTGGGCACCATTATTCGCCTTTGCGATTGGTTTGGGGTGAAGCAAATATTGTGTTCTGAAGATACTGCAGATTGTTTTAACCCCAAAGTGGTGCAGGCAACAATGGGGTCTTTGGCACGAGTAGCGGTACATTATGTATCGTTGGCTGAATATTTTGAAAAAACCGCCCTGCCAATTTTTGGTGGGTTTATGGACGGAAAGAATATTTATTCCGAAAAATTGCCTAAAGAGGGCATTGTAGTAATGGGCAATGAAGCCAATGGTATTTCTGAAGAGATAAAGCAACAAATAACACATAGAATCAGCATTCCGCGTTTTGGAGATTCCCAAAAAACTGAAAGCCTTAACGTAGCTACCGCAACGGCAATACTCTTAAGTGAGTTTAGAAGGTCTATTGAAATGTAAAGTTTACAAATATTCCTCTGGTAGAAAGTTTTTCAATATTTCCGGTCCAAGGGCTATTGGGGTCGTCATCGCGAATTAATTCGTCGTTCATTGCAAAAACCCCACGAATGGAAGGCGTAAATTTAAAATAGTACAGATAGAAATCAATCCCAAAACCTAGCTCGTAGTAATTAGTGCCATTGGTCATTCGGAATCTTCCCTGTACATTATCTTCCGGGTTTTTCTCGTTACTTGAAAGATTGAGCGAGGTAGAAACCCCACCAACTATAAAAGGTTTAATGTTATTTAAACGTTTGGTAGAAACCTTCAGCAACAAGGGTACGTGGATATAGGTAGATTTTACTTCACGTAAGGCATCGTTATCATCAGTAAACCCCGGAAAGGTTAAGTCGCGCTGTGTAAAATATAGGCCCGGTTCCAGACGTAAATTAAGATATTCATTTATACGCAAATCGCCCACAAGTCCAACATTGAACCCACCGGCACGTTCAACTAAAATATCCGTATTGTCGTCTGCATAATGCTCTCTGTAATCAAACTTAAAATCGTAATTGTTGAAGCCCAAAAAGTAACCCCATGAAAGCGGTTTTTTATCGAAGTTTTCCAAATTGGCGATACGCTCCTTATTAAAAATCCATTGGGCAGTTACACTGTTTGCAATACATAAAAAGGCCAATACAAAAAAAAGCTTCTTCATAAATTATTTTGTAGCATTATAGATGGTTGCCACACCAAATGTTTGCGGGTTATTTTTCACTTCATTAAACCCAGTTTTGCGCAAAATATTGTTGAGCTTTTCACCATATGGAAAAACAGAAGCACTTTCGCTTAAATATTTATAGGCTACTTTGTCTTTGGAGAATAGTTTGCCAACCAAGGGCAAGATGTTTTTTGAGTAAAAGTAATACCCCTGCTTAAATGGGAATTTGGTAGGTACCGAAGTTTCCAATATAACAAATAGGCCTCCTTTTTTAAGTACCCGTAAAATTTCTGCCAATCCTTTTTCAAGATTGTCGAAGTTTCTTATCCCAAAAGAAACGGTTATGGCATCGAAAGTGTTATCTTCAAATGGCAAGGCTTCAGAGTCGGCCTGCACGAATTCAATTTTATCAGAAATTTTCTTTCCGGCCACTTTTTTTCGGGCAACCGAAAGCATGCCTTCAGAAATATCGAGGCCTACAATTTTTTCGGCCTTTGTTTTTTCGGCAAACTGAATGGCCAAATCGCCCGTGCCGGTTGCGATGTCCAAAATATTTTTCGGATTCGTCTTGGCAACCATTGCAATGACCTTTTTGCGCCATTTAATATCGGAGCCCAATGAAATTACACGGTTTAAGCCGTCATAATTTTCTGAAATAGTATCGAACATATGTTCAACCTGTTTCTTTTTTCCTTCCGAAGAATCCTTATAAGGTGTTATTTTCTTTTCCATAAAATTGCGTTTGCAAAACTACATATTTTTTAAGAGGTGCTGTCTTTTTTATTCGAAGTTTAAAAATTGCTGGAGGTAATTATTCCAAAAATTCAATTTCATTATCGGGGCTTTTATTCTATATCTTTGCCATTGTAAAATATCATAATACTTTTACTTGGAGTATATTCCATAAAAAGTTATTCTTAATAAATAAACTCAATCTCAATGAAGATTATCATTGCCGGAGCGGGCGAAGTTGGGTATCACCTTGCCAAATTGCTTTCTTTTGAATCGCAGGATATTACCCTTATAG
>CAXBDO010000206.1:0-4879 GCA_963974165.1 uncultured Aequorivita sp. | reverse complement strand
GTATTATTAGGCATTCTCGTTAGTTTGGTATTTGGAGCCGATGCGCTAAATGCTTTATCAACCAATGTTTGGTTTAATATTATTTTCTTCATTTTATTAATTGTGTTTGCAGTATCCTTTTTAGGCGCCTTCGAAATTATGTTGCCTAATTCGTGGGCAAATAAAGTAGACTCGCAAGCCGATAGAGGGGGATTAATAGGCATCTTCTTCATGGCGTTAGCCTTGGCTATAGTTTCGTTTTCATGTACTGGGCCTATTGTAGGAACACTATTGGTTCAAGCAGCTGCCGGCGGTAGTCAAACAGGTCCCATTGTAGGTATGCTTGGGTTTTCTATGGCTATAGCCTTGCCATTTGCATTATTCGCTGCTTTTCCAGGATGGATGAATTCATTGCCAAAATCTGGAGGGTGGTTAAATACGGTAAAAGTAGTATTGGGCTTTTTAGAATTAGCTCTGGCCTTTAAATTTCTTTCAAATGCAGATTTGGTGTTGCAGTTGCACTGGTTGGAACGTGAGGTTTTTCTCGCAATCTGGATCGCTATTTTTGGTGCCCTGGCTCTTTATCTCTTCGGAAAAATACAGCTACCACACGATTCGCCATTGAGCCATATTTCGGTGGGCCGACTTAGCCTTGGTTTACTGGTTTTGGCCTTTACCGTCTATATGATTCCTGGACTGTGGGGCGCGCCTTTAAATTTAATTAGTGCCTTCCCCCCGCCCTTAGATTATGCTGAATCGCCCTATGGTGTTGGTAATTCTAAAGTTGGAGGAGGCATGGCTGCCAACGAGCACCAAGACCTGCCCGAAGGCGCACATTTATTGGCACCCCATCAAATATTAGCTTTTAATGATTATGACAAAGGCCTTGCCTATGCAAAAAAAGTAAATAAACCAGTAATGATAGATTTTACGGGTTGGGCGTGTGTTAACTGCCGAAAAATGGAACAAAATGTCTGGGTAGACGATAAGGTATTGAATATGTTGAAGAACGAAGTTGTTTTGATATCACTTTATGTTGACGACAAACGTAAACTTGAAGAGGAAGAAATTGTGGATTCGCGTTTAAAACCCGGTAAAAAACTTAAATATATAGGGCAAAAATGGAGCGAGTTACAAACTATAAAGTATAAAACCAATTCGCAACCTTTTTATGTATTGATGGGCCATGACGAAGAGAATCTGATAGATCCAGTTGGCTATACGCCAGATGTAGATGAATATTATGGATGGCTTCAAAAAGGAGTGGCTGCCTTTCAGAAATAGAACATACTATTCGTCCAGCTTTAAATGCAAATGATTAATTTTAAGCAAATTAAATAAAATGAATTAATGATTTCTCCGGAAGAAAAGATAGCGGCTGTAGATTTGGAAAAGTACTTTGAACCTTTCCGAAACAATATTGTTGGTATTGAGCAAGAATTTGAATCGCCCTTCGGAAGAAAAAAAATAATCTATACAGATTGGACCGCCAGCGGACGCCTTTACGCGCCAATAGAAGAAAAATTGCTCAAGGAGTTTGGGCCGTTTGTAGCCAACACTCATACCGAGACTTCCGTAACAGGAACCGCAATGACCAAGGCCTATCACGAGGCTAGAAACATCATCAAGACCCACGTAAATGCCAATCAGCACGATGTGCTAATTACATCTGGCAGCGGTATGACCGGGGCAATAAATAAGTTCCAGCGTATACTGGGGTTGAAAATTCCGGAGAATATTAGAGCTTATACCAATATTCCAGAACACATAAAACCTGTGGTTTTTGTTACCCACATGGAGCATCATAGCAACCAGACTTCTTGGTTGGAGACTATGGCAGATGTGGTCGTAATTCCACCGAATGATGATGTTTTGGTCTGCCTAAAGACTTTCGAAAAAATTGTAAAAGAATACAAAGATCGCCCTATCAAAATTGCGGCCATTACGGGATGTTCAAATGTAACAGGCATACAAACTCCCTATCATGAAATTGCAAAACTGATGCATCAAAACGATGGTCTGTGTTTTGTAGATTTTGCCTGCTCTGCACCCTATATTGCTATCAACATGCATCCGGAAGAAGAAGGTGCACATTTAGATGCCATTTTCTTTTCGCCCCACAAATTTTTGGGCGGGCCGGGGTCAAGCGGGGTGTTAATTTTCAACAATAATTTATATAAAAATACCATACCCGATAATCCAGGGGGTGGTACCGTTTCATGGACCAACCCTTGGGGCAACCATAAATATATAGAAGATATTGAAACCCGCGAAGATGGAGGCACACCAGGTTTTCTTCAAACTATTCGTACTGCACTTGCCATTAGGTTGAAAGAAAAAATGGGCGTCGACAATATGTTGAAGCGCGAGCATGAACTTTTGGAACTTATTTTCGACCATTTTTGCGATGTGCCCAATCTTAAAGTGCTAGCGCCACAAGATAAAAGCAGGCTTGTGGTTATCAGTTTTTATATTGACGATTTACATTTTAATTTGGGAGTTAAATTGCTCAATGACCGTTTTGGAATTCAGGCGCGTGGCGGTTGCTCCTGTGCCGGAACTTATGGCCATTATTTACTTCATGTAGATCAAGAAACCTCCAACAACATTACCTGTGAGATTGATGGCGGAGATTTATCGCATAAACCCGGATGGATCCGTATGTCTATGCACCCAACCACAACCAATGCCGAAGCTAATTTTGTGTGTAATTCCATAATTCAATTGGCCGAAAATTTTTCGGAATGGGGAAAGGAATATACCTACAATTCCAAAAGCAATGAGTTTGTGCATATAAACGAGCCTGCAGACAATAAAATGGATACTTGGTTTACTTTTTAGCTGTTTTTTATTTTATCTTTAAAACGATAAAAACTTGCTAACAGACCAAATTTGAAAAAACTTTTACTGCTTCTATTTCTTTCACCTGGCGTTATTTTCGCCCAAGAATATGTCGATCTTTTTCGCATTAGCTACGGCCAAACATTAAATAATAATTTTGAAGAATCCAACAGTTCCACCAATGTTGAATCATTTGATGCCGGCTTTACATTTCCTATTGTTTTAAATGAAAAACACGCACTAATTACGGGCGCAGATTTCAGTTTAAACAAACTTCAACTTTTCCCGGAGGCTGAATACACAAGTCTTTATAGCACAAATTTAAAATTGGGGATGGCTTCAACTTGGTCTGAAAAATGGAGCACTACTCTTGTTTTGCTTCCTAAATTGGCTTCAGATTATAAAAATATTTCGGGCAACGATATTTATTTTGGCGGCTTCGCTTTATTAAAACTTAAAAAAAGCGAAAACCTTAAATACCGTTTTGGTCTTTACGCTTCGCAAGAAGCTTTCGGACTTTTTACTACGCCAATCATAGGGTGGTATTATTTAAGCGAAAATAAACGATTTGAGATGGACATGAGCCTGCCAATTTCAGCAGACGTTAATTATAATTTTGGCGCATCAAGCGTTGGTGTAGATTACTTCGGAATTGGGCGCAGCTATAACGTGCATACTAAAAACGCCCCTACCCTATATGCCGATTTAAGTTCTTTGGAATTCTCTACCTATTTTCAATTGAATGCTTTTGAAGAAAGTGTGCTTTTACGGGCAAAATTGGGATATTCCAGTAATAATTATGAAATGTATGCAGAAGATGAAAAAATAGATTTGGGTGTTTCTGCCTTTAGTTTTGGAGATGATCGCACCCAGCTTAATCCTTCCTTAAATGGCGGGGTTTTTCTGAAATTTGAAGCTATTTATAGGTTTCATATCACAAAATCAAATCCTAAAAACGAAACTCCAAATTCCAACTAAATAGTTCTTTAAAACTATAATTTTGAATTTGTGGAGACTTTTGAATTTGGAAATGATACCTGAAAATTTGAGCTTAATTTTCAAAAGTAATATCTTTAAATATGGAAAGGAATTGTTTGGAATGTGGAATGAAAATTATGGGGCGTGCAGACAAAAAGTTCTGCAGCGACGCTTGCCGTAACATGCACAACAATTTGCTGAACAAGGACAATAAAAATTTGGTGCGGAACATCAATAACCGACTTCGAAAAAATTACCGCATACTTGAAGAATTAAATACTACAGATAAAACCAAAACCACCAAAGATAGATTGCTTCGGATGGGTTTCAGTTTTGAATATTTTACCGGAATTTATACTACAAAAACGGGTTCTACCTATTACTATCTATACGACCAAGGATACCTTCCCTTGGAAAATGATTTCTATTTATTGGTGAAAAGGGATCTTAAATAGCATTTCTTTAGAATTCTTCTTTTTCTCTCATTGATTAATCTTCCAAACTTATTTGCGCGTTGTAACTTTTCAATTCTTACAGGAAATTCCATCGATTTTTCAGAATAAAAAAATCGCCCGAGAAATATTCCCAGACGATTTTTTGAATTAAGAATTACTTATTGCTATACTACTCTTTTAGTAGTCGTTTGGTTATTTCACCTTTCGCGCCTTTTATCTTCACATAATATGAAGCAGCGGCAAGTTGATCGATGTTTATGGTTTTCACATTGCCCATTCCACGAAGGTCTGCTGTTTGAACCAATCTACCTCTTAGATCGTAAATTTCTAGTCTCTCCAACTCTAAACTTTGTGGATTGCTGATGTTTATAATGTTCTTGGCTGGTACTGGATACATCTTAATGCTTCCAAGGCTTTGGTTATTATCGCCCGTACCAAGTACACTTTCTACAATTAGCTCAAAGTCGCAAGTACTTGTATTACCATATTCATCTGTTGCCGTAAGGGTAATAGTGTAAGTACCGTCTGCAAGTGGAGTACCTGCTGCAGGTGACTGGCTTGTAACGGTAACTGGATCTGTACAGTTGTCTATTGCGGTAGCCTCACCCGTTGCAAAGTAATCTGGA
>CAXBDO010000205.1:0-4884 GCA_963974165.1 uncultured Aequorivita sp. | reverse complement strand
AAGCCAAGCGGTTTGTCTCTGAGATATTTTCCATTGCGGGAAAAATTACTAATTCGCCAGTAGGTTTTTCATAATCGGCTAAAGCTGCCTCCGCCGTATTTTGCCACATATATTTTGAGGCGCCAACATGTGCCGTGGCTTTATTAAAGGCTTGCGATTTGCTGATAACTGGCGTTGTACTAAAATCGTCTGCTATTGCGGCATATGCAGAATTCAATGTTTGCACTGTACCATTTTTGCTGCTGAGGGTTACTGTGGCAAATTCTACCTTAACCCCATTAAAATACTGTTGCATTTTACTATGGGTAAATCCTAAGGGATCTTGATCTTGTTTAAGCGAAGTAAAAGAAGTTTTTGGGGATGGATTATAAACTTCCTTAAAAATTTGAGTCGCATTTTGAAGCGAATACGAATGTGAGGCGTCAAAAACAATTAGACTCGGTGGCTGTTTAACGTTTCTCTTTTCATCCTTTTTGTCTTGGGCGGTTCCAACCGCCGAAAAGGCCAAAATTAATAGGGTGAAAAGAAAAACGAACTTTGTAATTTTTTTCATAATTTTTAAGATTTAGTGAATAAAAATGTTCGGTTCTTTGCTAAAGATATCAAAATACGTCTAGTTTATAGACGAAATGCAAATTTATTCGATGAAATGCATTGTAATAATAATTTCTAATGTTTAATCTATCTTTGAATCTATGAAGAATTCAATTTTGCTTTCAGTAGAAGATTTACGGGTTTCTTTCGGAAAAAGCAGCCAGTTGTCCGAAGTTTTGCACCGCATTTCATTCGATATTTCTAAAAATGAAATTGTAGGGATCGTAGGGGAATCGGGTTCCGGAAAATCGGTTACTTCACTTTCCATTATGGGTTTACTTCCCAAAAAACAAAGCGTTTTAAGCGGTTCAATTTTATATGAAGGCAAAGACTTGCTTACAACCTCTGAAAATGATTTCAGAAAAATTAGGGGCAATGAAATTGCGATGATATTTCAGGAGCCAATGAGTGCTCTAAATCCATCCCTAACTTGTGGTGAACAGGTTTCTGAAATTCTTCAACTACATTTAAAGATGAATACCGCTGCGGCAAAGAAGGAAACGCTTTCGCTTTTCGAAAAAGTGAAATTACCGCGCCCAACCGAAATTTTCAACAGCTACCCCCATCAAATTAGCGGGGGGCAAATGCAACGGGTTATGATTGCCATGGCAATTGCCTGCAAGCCCAAACTCCTAATTGCAGATGAGCCTACCACGGCTTTGGATGTAACCGTTCAAAAGGAAATACTATTACTTTTAAAAAACATACAGCAAGAAACCAAAATGGCAATGCTATTTATATCGCACGACTTGAGTTTGGTTTCTGAAATTGCCGATAGGGTGGTGGTAATGTACAAGGGCGATATTGTAGAAGACGCCACTACATTGGAAATTTTTAAGAATCCGAAAGCGGAATATACAAAAGCTTTATTGGCCGCCAGGCCATCGCTGAACGTCCGGTTGGCAACTTTACCAACCATAGCCTCAGTAGCCGACAAAAGTTTTAAGCCTAAGGAGGTAAAAGCCGTGGAGCGTGCCAAAAAGCACAAGCAAATTTATACCCAAAAACCTATTTTAGAGATTACCAATCTAGAGAAATATTACTTTAGTAACGTTGGTATATTTTCGAAAAAGAAAGCTGTAAAGGCTGTAGACCACATTAGTTTTTCGGTATTTGAAGGTGAAACCCTGGGGCTTGTAGGCGAGTCGGGTTGTGGAAAATCTACCTTGGGAAGAACCATACTTCAGTTGGAAAAAGCAACAGCAGGTAGTATAAAGTATAGGGGAAGGGAGCTTACCCGCCTTTCAAAATCTGAAATTAGAAATCTGCGGAAGGAAATACAAATTATATTTCAAGATCCGTATTCATCCTTAAACCCCCGATTATTAATTGGCCAAGCTTTAATGGAGCCTATGGAAGTACACGGTTTAGGGAAATCTAAATCAGACCGCAAAGAACGTGTACTGTCTTTACTGCAAAAAGTGGGACTAGATGAAAGTTATTATTATCGCTATCCTCACGAACTTTCGGGCGGACAGCGCCAACGGGTTGGCATTGCACGAACCATTGCCGTAGAACCAAAATTGGTTATGTGCGATGAATCGGTTTCGGCTTTGGATATTTCGGTGCAGGCGCAAGTTCTTAATTTGCTGAATGAACTTAAGAATGATTTTGGCTTCACCTATATATTTATATCGCACGACCTCGCAGTGGTTAAATATATGTCTGACCAATTGTTGGTAATGAATAAGGGGAGAATTGAAGAATTGGGAGATGCTGACGAGATTTATGAAAACCCCCAGACAGAATATTCGCAAAAGCTTATTGCTGCTATACCTAAAGGAATTTAGAAAACATACTGCAATAAAAAAACCCGTTCTAACCTCACGAAGGAACGGGTTTGTTTTAATATCTGCTTTTAGACAGATTTGGGGCAAAAAAAGTATATACAACCAAAATGAAAAAATCAGACCACTAAAAACACTTTCTTAAAAAGGAATGCCACATTTAGTAACAATTCCTTGGTGCTTCTTAATGTTCTGATAACTTTTTCCATTGTAGGTATGGTTGATAAGATTTGGTGTTGTAAAGATGTGAACTTTCTTCGAATTGAACGACTAAATGCACATAAATTCGATGAAATGCATTAAACTTTAACATTTGAGCCTAAATAATTGGCTTTTAAATAAAAAAAACCATGAAAATCATGGTTTTTAAGGCGGAATAAAATACAGTATTAAGCGAATTTCATCTCTGGAATATCTCCTTTTATGACCAAATCTCCTTCCGTAGCCTTTTGAATTTCTTCAACAGTTACTCCCGGAGCGCGTTCCAAAAGATGGAATTTCCCATCTATAATTTCTAGAACGGCTAGGTTTGAAACTATTTTCTTTACGCAGTTCACTCCGGTAAGTGGCAAACTGCATTCCTTTAAAAGTTTAGATTCGCCCTCACGATTGGTATGCATCATGGCGACAATTATATTTTCTGCCGAAGCTACCAGATCCATGGCGCCTCCCATGCCCTTCACCATTTTGCCAGGGATTTTCCAATTGGCTATGTCGCCATTTTGGGAAACTTCCATTGCTCCAAGAATAGTTAGGTCTACGTGTTGGCCTCTAATCATTCCAAAACTCATGGCTGAATCAAAAAATGATGCGCCGGGCATGGCAGTTATGGTTTGCTTGCCGGCATTAATTAAATCTGGATCTTCCTCGCCTTCAAAAGGGAATGGCCCCATACCCAGGATTCCATTCTCACTTTGGAATTCTACACTTATATCGTCGCGTACAAAGTTGGCTACCAAAGTTGGGATTCCAATCCCTAAATTTACGTAGTAACCGTCTTTAACTTCCTTTGCAATTCGTTGCGCTATTTGTTCTTTAGTTAAAGCCATTAGTTTCTTTTTCTAACTGTTAATTGCTCAATTCTTTTTTCATAGTTATCTCCTTGAAAGATTCTTTGCACGAATATACCGGGAATATGAATTTGGTTTGGGTCCAATTCTCCTGCGGGTACCAGTTCTTCTACTTCGGCAACCGTAATTTTGCCAGCGCCGCACATTGCAGGATTAAAATTTCTGGCGGTACCTTTAAAAATGAGGTTTCCGGCTTCATCGCCTTTCCAAGCTTTCACGAATGAAAAATCTGCCTCAAAGGCTTTTTCCATGATATGCATTTTCCCGTTGAACTCTCGGGTTTCTTTTCCTTCGGCTACTTCTGTACCATAACCCGCTGGGGTGAAGAAAGCTGGAATTCCGCTACGCGCAGCTTCACAACGTTGGGCTAAGGTGCCTTGCGGTACCAATTCAACTTCCATTTCGCCGCTAAGCATTTGGCGCTCAAATTCAGCGTTTTCTCCTACATATGAAGATATCATTTTCTTTATCTGATGTTTTTTCAGTAAAAGCCCAAGTCCGAAATCATCCACCCCGGCATTGTTGGAAATGCAGGTAACGTCTTTAATGTTTCTTCGAACCAATTCAGAAATAATATTTTCTGGAATGCCGCAGAGGCCAAAGCCGCCGAGCATAAAAGTCATTCCGTCTTCAATGCCTTCACAGGCCTCGCAAACGTTTGCAACTGTCTTTTTTATCATTTTTTAAATTTTCTGAAAATTACAAAATTTCAATCTATAAATAAACCCCAGCGGTTCGCAAAAACCAGTGGGGTTTGTATCTATTATAAGACTTTTTAGAAATCGAATTCGTCTGGAATTTCTTCAATGTCCGGATCGCCTTCCCGCCATCTGGAGCAGTTGGTTTCAATGGAAAGATTACTTGGGCGTTTAAAGTCGCCCGTTGACACATCCAGATTTTCATCGGCATAACAACTTTTCATATACATACCCCAAATAGGCAATGCCATGGTAGCTCCCTGGCCATAGGCTGTTGAGCCAAAGTGGGTGGCACGGTCATCGCCGCCAACCCAAACTCCGGTTACCAGGTTTGGCACCATTCCCATAAACCAACCATCACTATTGTTTTGGGTAGTTCCTGTTTTACCTGCAATTGGGTTTTTAAAATTGTAAGGATAACCGGTTACTGCGCTTTTATAAACGGCAGAACCTTCACGGCCTGTTCCGCGCAAGCGGCTACCAGAACCAGATTGGGTTACACCCTCCATCAAGCTTACGGTAACATAGGCAGTTTCGTTGCTAATAACATCTTTTGTTTTTGGAATATTTTGGTAAAGCACCGTACCATTTTTATCTTCAATACGCTGAATTAAAATTGGCTCTACATAAACCCCCTCATTTGCAAAAGTGCTATATGCGCCCACCATTTCATATACCGATACATCTGGTGTTCCAAGCGCTATGGAAGGAACGGCAGGCATGTTTTCTGTGCTT
>CAXBDO010000204.1:0-4904 GCA_963974165.1 uncultured Aequorivita sp. | reverse complement strand
CCCGCCACAAGAATTGGAAAACGATCTGTAACTTTATCTACAGATTTGGTTTTTTCCAAAGTGGCAAAAGAAGCTTTTTTGCTCTTTCTATAATCTAAGGTTTCAAGGTCTAACGAAAGAATTTCGCTACTGCCATCCTCATTTTTTACTTTCTTATAAAAACCTTGGCCGCTTTTGCTACCAAGCCATTTATTCTCCATCATAGTATCGATGAAACCTAGAATTTGAAAAATTCCGTGCTCCTCATCTTCAGGAACGTTTTCGTGGATTCCTTTGGAAACGTGCACCAAAGTATCTAATCCAACCACATCAACAGTTCTAAAGGTGGCAGATTTTGGACGGCCAATAACCGGTCCCGTTAATTTATCTACCTCTTCAATGGTAAGTCCCATTTCCTTCACTTGGTGAAAAAGACTTTGGATGCCGAAGATTCCAATTCTGTTTCCTATAAATGCTGGAGTGTCTTTTGCAACTACGGAGGTTTTCCCAAGGAATTTTTCGCCATAGCCATTTAGGAAATCCAATACTTCGGTTGAAGTTTTTGGTCCGGGAATTATTTCAAAAAGTTTTAAATAGCGCGGCGGATTAAAGAAGTGGGTACCGCAGAAATGTTTCTGGAAATCTTCACTTCGGCCTTCGCTCATAAATTTAATGGGAATACCTGAAGTATTTGAAGTAATTAACGTACCGGGTTTTCTATGCTTATCTAAGTTTTCAAAAACTTGTTTTTTAATGTCTAAGCGCTCAATTACTACTTCAATAATCCAATCGGCCGTATTTACTTTTGAAATATCGTCCTCAAGGTTTCCTGTTGAAATGCGCTTCGCGAAATCTTTGTGGTAGAGTGGGGCAGGGTTGCTTTTAATAGCCTTTTGCAAATCGGTATTTACAATCCTGTTTCTAACCTCCTTATCTTCAAGAGTAAGTCCTTTTTTCTTTTCGGCATCATTCAGTTCGCGGGGCACAATGTCCAGCAAAAGCACTTCCACTCCAATATTGGCGAAGTGGCAGGCAATGCCGCTACCCATAATTCCGGAACCAATTACCGCTACTTTGTTAATTCTTCTTTTTGACATATTATTTAAAGTTATGGGTTAATAGTTATACGTTAATTTGGTTACAACTATTTTCCTAATTCCTAATTCCTAATTCCTAATTCCTAATTCTTTATTCTGAATCGTATATTTTTTTCGAATTGATTAATTCGTTAATGGTATTTGTAACTTTTTTAAAAGTTTCCAATTCTTCAGCCGAAACATTTTTTTGGACCGCCTCATCAAAACCCAAAACAACGGCTTTTGAAAAATGGCGCATTTCTTTTCCAAAAGGGGTTAAGTGTATTAACACCCCGCGGCCATCTTCAGGATTTGGTCTGCGTTCTATTAAACCTTTTTGCTCCATAGTCTTAAGGGTTCTGGATAAGCTAGTAGCTTCCATTCCCATTTTGGGGCCAAGGGCGGTAGATGGGGTGCCTTCCTCTGGGTCTATACTTATAAGTGCGAAACCCGTTGCCATTGTACTGCCTTTTTTGCCTGCTTCTTCATTGTACATTTTGGACACATTCATCCAAGTAGATCGCAGAATATAATCTATGGTTTTCTCTTTATTTTTTTCTTGCATTAACTAATTCTGAAAATGTGGAAAACCAAAGATACAAAAAATTTATTATGCACGCATAGTAAATTGACAACTTTTTGTCTTCATAAATAGGAGGCTTTTTAAAGTGTTTCCTAGACATTAAATTATAGGGCATTCTATAATTGTTAAATTAATTGGCATATATTTGACTTAAAACATTTTTATATGCACTTAAAATTAGCACTTTTATTCGTGGGATGTTATTTTTCCGCTTTCTCGCAAACGGAAATTTTTGACAGTAATATTGAGGAGAAAATTCTTAATGAAGATGAAAGATTGGTAGTACTGGATTTCTATGCCACTTGGTGCGGTCCCTGTAAATTAATGGACCCTATTTTAGGTGAATTATCCAAGAAATATTCCGGCAGTGTCGATTTTTATAAATTGGATGTAGATAAAAATGAAACTGATGATTTTCTGGGAATTGAGTCTATACCTACCTATTTATTCCTAAGAAACGGTCAAACCCTAGAGATTGCAGAAGGCTCTATGAGCAAGGAATCTTTTGAGGCCATATTAAAAAAACACAACGGCAGGGCAAATAAGGTAGTAGAGGAAGAAATTAATCCCAATGCATCTGAATTTGACGAGGCGGTTACAAGACGAATCTGGGATGACTGGAGTAAATTGAACACCTTGGCATGGCATGCTTATGAAGAGCACAATTTAATAGACGAATTATTAAAGGCCATTGAAATTGTAAAACGCTCTATAAGTTTAGACGAAAATTACCACAATCTAGATACCTATGCAGCCTTGTTGTACAAAACAGGACGATATGAAGCAGCCTTAAAAAAAGCCAAGGAAGCTATAGATGTTGCCAAACAGGATGATCTAGATTACACGGCAACTACCGAATTAATTCTTTTAATCCTCGATAAGATCTAAGGTGAAAAATCAATTAATTAATTGATTTTAAGAAAGGGAAGAATTTAATGGGTTACAAATTTTAACCCAACTATGGAAGCAATTAGTGTAGACAAGAAAAATACCCTCCAAAAAGTAGCCGCTTCATTAAAATAAAAAAGTCCAACAAACACAGTACACACGGCGCCAATGCCCGTCCACACTGCGTAAGCGGTACCGATAGGAAGAGTTTTAGAGGCTTTTATAAGAAAAAACATACTTACGAAAAGACAAATTAGAAAACCACCGAACCAGAGTTTAGACTCTAGGCCGGTGGTTTCCTTTACTTTTCCCAGACACGCTGCAAAGCCAACTTCAAAGAGCCCGCCGATTATTAGAAGTATCCAGTTCACTTTCTAATTTTAAAAATTATGTTCATAAATCTTATTGTACAAATCCTTGTACTGTTCCTTAATAACCTTGCGTTTCATTTTCATGGTAGGAGTTAGTTGACCACCCTCAATGCTCCAAACTTCTGGAGTAAGCTCAAATTTCTTCACCTTTTCCCAATGGCCGAATTTTTCGTTGTAAAAATCTACCTCTTTTTGAATACGATCTATCACCGCTTGATTTTTTACTATTTCCTTAGGGTCTGATGAAAGATTTCTACCTTTTTTATTTCCCCATTCCTTTAAAAATTCAAAATCGGGTTGTATTAGGGCTGCCGGCATTTTTTCGCTTTCGCCAATAACCATCATTTGCTCTATAAAGCGCGATTGCTTCATTACGTTTTCAATAACCTGTGGCGCAACGTATTTACCGCCGCTGGTCTTGAACATTTCTTTTTTGCGATCGGTAATTTTTAAAAATCCTTCGCTGTCAATTTCACCAATATCACCGGTGTGGAAATAGCCATCCTTAATAACCTCATCTGTCTGTTCCTGGTTTTTGTAATAGCCAATCATTACTTGTGGGCCTTTCACTAAAATTTCGCCATCTTCGGCTATTTTAACATCGGTTTCCTTAAGGGGTTTTCCAACAGTGCCAATTTTAAACCCTTGGTTTCGCATATCGTTCACAGATATAACAGGCGAGGTTTCAGTAAGGCCATAACCTTCCATAACCGGAATTTGTGCTGCATTAAAGACCCTGGCTAACCTTGGCTGTAACGGAGCACTACCAGAGGCAATGGCTTTTAAATTGCCACCTAAAGCTTCGCGCCATTTGCTGAAAATAAGTTTGTTCGCCAATTTAAGCTGGCTTTCGTACCACCAGCCATTTTCGCCATAGGGCTCATATTTTAAGCCGAGTTCCACCGCCCAGAAGAATAGTTTTTTCTTAATGCCAGTAAGATCGGCACCTTTTGCATAAATTTTATCGTAAACCTTTTCCAGTAATCTCGGCACCGCCGTCATTACTTCAGGTTTTACTTCCTTTAGGTTATCGCTTATAGTTTCCAATGATTCCGCGAAATATATTTCAACCCCACAATATTGATACATATAATGCAGCATACGCTCGTACACATGACATACGGGTAGAAAACTTAAAGACGACGACTTGCCCACTTCAATTGGCAATCTTTCTGCACTGTACTTAGCGTTGGTAGCAATATTTTTATGTGAAAGCATTACCCCTTTTGGTTTTCCAGTTGTCCCGGAAGTGTAGATTAAGGTTGCCACATCATCTTCATTTATTGCCTCTTTGCGGGCATTTAATTCCTCTTGGTGGCTTTCATCCTTTCCTGCATCCAATACCTCGCTCCAGTTTTTGGCGCCGTCAATTTCATCAAAGGTGTACACCTCTTTTAAGGAGGGTACATTGGCCTTAATTGCCATTACCTTATCATAAACTTCCTTGTCTGAGACAAAGCAGTACAACGACTCGCTATGGTTTAATACATACTCGTATTCAGTTTCTGAAATAGTTGGATATATTGGTACATCCTGCGCGCCAGTCTGCATAATTCCAATATCGCAAATGTTCCACTCCGTTCGGTTATTGGTAGAAATTATAGCCACCTTATCGTTCGGTTTTACGCCCATACCAATTAAGGCTCGGCTTATGGCGTTTGCCTTATCTATATATTCCTGGGTTGACGTGGCTTTCCACGTGCCATTATATTTTGTATTGAATGCTTTTTCCTGAGGATATTTTTCCAATTGGTAATATGGAAAATCGAAAAGTCTTTTTGGATCTGTCATGATAGTATTGTTGAGTGAGTGAAAATAACAAAATTATTTCAGTTTCCTTCTGAAAAGAAAAAAGGAATGGCCCATTATGCGCTTCCCATAAAATTAAGGAAACTTTTCAACTTTCTATTGCGATGGCACTAAATGGTTTGCAGAAAAAAGAAAGCTTAAAATATTGGTTTTTCTGGGTTACCGAAGACATCCGTCGTAAAGTTTGTATCCAAATAA
>CAXBDO010000203.1:0-4973 GCA_963974165.1 uncultured Aequorivita sp. | reverse complement strand
GACTGGAGTTCAGACGTGTGCTCTTCCGATCTCATCCAATTCCTGAACTGATACCATAATTTAATGCCAACCCTAAAGTAGGGATCTCTCTAGACTGCATAAATAATGAACCTCCTAAAATTGCACAGTTTACGGCAATAAGTGGAAGGAAAATTCCCAAAGAGTTATACAGTGAGGGTGAAAATTTTTCTACTACAATCTCTACCAATTGTACCATGGTAGCAATAGTTGCAATAAAAAGAATGAATGAAAGGAATCCTAGATCGTAAGAAGCGTATTCTTCTCCCAACCAAATTAGGGCGCCATCTTTCAAGATATATTGGTCCAGCAACCAGTTGATAGGCACGGTAACGGCCAATACAAAAATAACTGCGGCCCCAAGACCAACGGCAGTTGATACTTTTTTAGACACGGCAAGGTAAGAACACATTCCTAGGAAGGTTGCAAATACCATGTTGTCTATAAAGATTGATTTAAAAAATAACTCTATGTGTTCCATTTTGTATGAGTATTCAGTTTACAGTTACAGCTGGCAGTAGGTTTGCCCACTGCTACTGGCTTCTGCCAAGGTTTGTTATTCTTCTATTAAGTCTTTATTACGTGCACGCTGTACCCAGATTATTAGGCCAACTATAATTAATGCCATTGGAGACAATAGCATAAAACCATTGTTTTCGTACCCTATGGCGTAAAGTCCGGTTTTTGTAATTGGATCTCCTAATACTTTAAAACCCAAAAGTGTTCCTGAACCAAGAAGCTCACGGAAAAAACCAACTATTACAAGTATAAGTCCGTAACCCGCAGCGTTACCAATTCCATCAAGAAAAGATCTCCACGGACCGTTACCCAAAGCAAATGCCTCGAAGCGTCCCATAATAATACAGTTGGTAATAATAAGACCAATAAATACCGAAAGCTCTTTACTTAAGGAATAAGCAAATGCCTTTAATACCTGATCTACTATAATTACCAAGGCAGCTACAACTACTAACTGAACTATAATTCGAATTTTTGAAGGAATAACATTTCGCATTAGCGAAATAACCACGTTACCAATTCCTAAAACCGCAATAACCGAAATGGCCATTACTATAGATGCCTTTAACTGGGCTGTAATGGCAAGCGCAGAACAAATTCCCAATACCTGAATGGTAATAGGGTTGTTATCGGCCAATGGGTCTAAAATTAATTTACTGTCTTTTTTTGATAGCAATCCCATAATTTATTGATTTAATGATTTTAGGTATGGCAAGTACATTCTTACGTCCTTTTTTATCATCGCGGTTACACCATCGCCTGTGATGGTGGCTCCTGCAATGGCATCAACCTTATTGTCTGTTTTGTTTTCGTTAATAGGGTCGTTGTTCCCTTTTGCAACCGAAATTCCTTTAAAGACTTCATCGCTCATGATAGATTCACCAGAAAAGTCGTCCATAAAATAACGTTGTTTAATCTCGGCACCTAAACCTGGAGTTTCACCCGCGTGGTCAAAAAACACACCTTGCACAACCAACGATTTATCTAAAGCCACAAAACCCCAAATGGCGTCCCATAATCCTTTTCCTCTCATTGGAATTACATAAAGCGTTTCTCCGTCCTTCTCGCCAACAAATAATGGCAATCTGCGCTCATAGTTGGGATCTTTAGCTTTGGTCTCTTCGCTTTTAATATCGATTAAATAAGCTTCTGGGTCTTCAGTTACTTCATCGCCCTGGATTACCAACTGCTTTTTAATATTCGCAGCAAAAACTTCTTCTACTTTATCGGTAGACACGAAAGTAATGTCGCCATCGCCTTCGTTACCATTAATACCCATTGTATAAAGAATGTTCTGCATTTTTTCAAAACGCTCGTTAAGGGTAATTTTACTTTTTAGTCCCTGAGCAACTCCGGCCAAAAGTGATCCCACTACAACAACCATAATCACTGCAAAGATTATAGTGTATGAGTTTTTATCTGTGTATTTTGCCATGATTACGCTGTTTTAGCTTTTAATCGTTTCATTCTCTTCTTAATATTTCCTTGTACCACATAGTGGTCTATGGTTGGTGCAAATACGTTCATCAGCAATATTGCAAGCATAACACCTTCCGGATATGCTGGGTTGAATACCCTAATAAGCACCGAAATAAACCCAATAAAGAAACCATAAATCCATTTTCCTTTATTGGTCTGCGAAGCAGTTACCGGATCTGTTGCCATATAGACAATACCAAAAGCAAGTCCGCCAATTACCAAATGATGCCAGAAAGTTTCGCTCATTAAACCGTAGAAGCTGCTTCCCTGTTGGATCCAACCTGCATCAACAACGCCATTGAATATAAGCCCCATTACTATTGCTCCCACAACTGCGGAAAGCATAATACGCCAACTTCCTATTTTGGTGAAGATTAAAAATGCCGCGCCTATTAGAATGAGGAAAGTTGAAGTTTCTCCAACCGAGCCAGGAATAAAGCCCCAAAAGCTATCCCAAATACTATAAATTGGTTCTTGGTTCTGTGCTAAACTTCCTAAGATGGTTTCGCCAGAAATTGCATCTGGTTTGCCAGCCATTTCCTTTGCGCCGTGTACCCAAACTTTGTCCCCACTCATCCAAGTAGGATAGGCGAAGAATAAAAAGGCACGAATGGTAAGGGCAGGGTTTAGGATATTCATTCCCGTTCCTCCAAAAACTTCCTTCCCAATAACAACTCCGAAGATTACAGCAACGGTAAGCATCCAAAGTGGAATATCTATAGGAACAATAAGTGGCACAAGCATACCGGTTACAAGGTATCCTTCTTCAACTTCGTGTTTTTTAATGATGGCGAAAATAAATTCTACCCCAAGACCCACTACGTATGATACTATAACCAAAGGCAAAACTGTCCATGCACCTAAGATAAAATTATCCCAAGTAAAGAAATTGCCCAATGGGTCTAATCTTAATGTAGTATCTATAGCGGCATAATGCTGATAACCGGCATTAAAAATTCCGAATATCAAACACGGAACAAGCGCCATAATTACCGTATTCATGGTACGCTTTAAATCGTCTACCACTCTTACGTGAGATCCAGAATGCGTAGTTTCATTCGGTGTATATAAAAAGGTATGCAGCGCATTGAATGCAGGGGCCATTTTGGTACCCTTGTATTTTTCCTTTAGCTTATGTAAATTCTGTTTCAATCCCATAGCGATTATCCTATTTCTTTATACATTAAATCAAGACCGTTCCTGATAATTTGTTGGTGTGGTTGCTTACTTACGCATACAAATTCGGTAAGTGCAAAATCTTCAGGAGCCACTTCATACATTCCCAAAGCCTCCATTTCGTCTAAATCCTGTACCATACAAGCTTTAAGCATTTGTAACGGAAACATATCCAAAGGAAAAACTTCCTCATAACTTCCCGTAACTACAAAAGCTCTGTGCTCTCCGTTTGTATTGGTATCTAGATCGAATTTTTTATTCGGGGTTAACCAAGAAAAGGTTAATGCCCGTGAAGCAGAAATTTTATCAAAAACAGGCTTGTTCCATCCAAATAGCTCATAATCGTCGCCTTCTGGAATAACAGTTACCGTGTTGCTATAATAGCCCAAATGCCCTTTCGGGGAAATCTTTTTCCCTGTAAGCACATCGCCGCTAATTACACGAACGTTTTCATTTTTTAGGCCAGAATCGTATAAAAAAGTTGAAGCTTCCGAACCGATGCGGGTTCTATAATATTTTGGTGATGTTACTTCTGAGCCTGAAAGCGCTATAATTCGCTCGGCGTTAAATTTTCCGGTAAGGAACAATTCGCCAATAATAACAAGATCTTGTGGCGCTATGGTCCAAACAATCTCACCTTTATTTACCGGACCTATTTTATTTATAAGGGTACCAACGTTTCCTGCAGGATGTGGCCCACTTACATTGTGGATTGTAATATCTTTTAATCCTTTAAATGGTGAACTTCCACTTTTGCCAACACCTACATGTACCTGCCCTTTGGTAAGTTTGCTTAAAGCAGTTAATGCTGCCTGAAGCTCTTTTTCCTTTCCATGAAGCGAATAATCGCAATCGTTCGCCAAGGGCGCCGTACTGAAAGCTGAAATAAAAATATCTCGTGGAGTTTGTTGCGTATCGGCAATTACGGCGTATGGACGCTGTAAAATGAAGGGCCAACAACCAGCTTCAAGCAGACGGCCTTTAATGGCATCTGCAGTGGAAGAAGTTGGGCTAAGAATACCAAAATCCTTAAAAGAATCCTGGGCATCTGCTTCAATGGAAATTTCGGTAATAACACGTTTTGCACCGCGGGCAATAGCAGTAATTGTTCCGCTAACTGGCGATACAAATTTTACGGCTTCATTGCTTTTAGAGTAGAAAATGGTTTCACCGGCCTGAACTTTTCCACCTTCCTTTACAACCAGTTTTGGCGTAATGAGGTGAAAATCGGAAGGTCTTATTGCGAAAGTTCTGGATCGCGGGGCGTTAGAAAGCGTTTTTTCTGCTTCGCCCTTTAAATTAATGGTAAGACCTTTTTTAATCTTAATGTCTTTGGACATAAATATGGATATTAATAATGCCTTTTTAACACCCTCTAGTCCCTCAAAATATATTGGTGGGGATTATGGGCGTGCAAATTTATAAATTAAATACACCATTGCACAATAAAAGCTTATAATTTTCTGTGTAAAAAGGGGCGCAATGCTTTTTTAAAATGTTTATAAATTAGATGAAATAAGCAGTTTGGAGAATCAGCATTATAACCTAAATGAATAAAACGCACCCATTTGCAGGTTGGGATTTCAATTATAGCACATAAATACCAAATAACGCTCAAAATAATGAAGCGAGAAGGGGCACAAAATTTGCTTATCTTAGCTTTTTTAAAATTTAATTATGAGTAAAATATTTTTCTCCATTCTTTTTTTACTATTTGTCAGCCTGCCATCTTTCTCCCAAATAATTGAAAAAGTAGAACCTTCATATATTAGCACTATCCA
>CAXBDO010000202.1:0-5006 GCA_963974165.1 uncultured Aequorivita sp. | reverse complement strand
CGATATGCACTGGTTGCGTATTGATAGATATTATTCTGCGGGTGATACCTTTAAAGATGAAGTTCAAATGTTGGAAGATCTTCCTGCATTCGATTCTTATAAAGTAGTTGAAGTGCCATCTCAGGAAAACCCACAGGTTGCATTCCAACCTGTAATGTGCCAACACTGTAACCATGCTCCTTGTGAAACTGTTTGTCCTGTTGCGGCAACTTCGCACGGGCGCCAAGGTCAAAACCAAATGGCTTACAACCGTTGCGTAGGTACTCGTTATTGCGCAAACAACTGTCCTTACAAGGTGCGTCGTTTCAACTGGTTCCTATATAGTGAAAATGATGCGTTCGATTATAACATGAACAATGACCTTGGAAGAATGGTACTTAACCCAGATGTGGTTGTACGTTCAAGAGGGGTAATGGAGAAATGTTCTATGTGTATTCAAATTACTCAAAAAACAATTCTAGATGCCAAGCGCGACGGAAGACCTGTTAAGGATGGCGAATTCCACACAGCTTGTTCAAAGGCTTGTGATACCGGCGCAATGGTATTTGGAGATGTAAATGATAAAGACTCTGAAGTTGTGAAACTTAAAGAAAGTGATAGAATGTACCACTTATTGGAAAACGTAGGTACTAAACCAAATGTGTTCTATCACGCAATTATTAAAAATACCTCAGAAGCATAAAAATTAATAAAAAACCAATTATTTAAGAATTATATATGTCGTCACACTACGAAGCACCTATAAGAGAGCCTTTGGTTCTGGGAGAGAAGTCCTATCATGACATCAGTGTAGATGTTGGGGCGCCCGTTCTAGGGAAGGCCAATAAATCTTGGTGGATTGTTTTTACCATTGCCCTTGTAGCATTTCTATGGGGATTGGGATGCATTATCTACACCGTATCAACTGGTATTGGGGTTTGGGGATTGAACAAGACCATTGGTTGGGCTTGGGATATTACAAACTTCGTATGGTGGGTAGGTATTGGTCACGCTGGAACATGGTTGGCCTATTGGGTACTTCCTATTCCTAACCAATTTGGATCGTTATGGGTAAACTTTAATTCGCCTTTACTTTGGGACGTATTTGCAATTTCAACATATCTTTCGGTATCGTTGGTATTCTGGTGGACAGGATTACTACCAGATTTTGCCATGATCCGCGATAGAACTAATAGCCCATTTCAAAAAAGAATTTACGGCATCCTAAGTTTTGGATGGAGTGGTCGTGTAAAAGACTGGCAACGTTTTGAGGAAGTATCACTTGTTTTGGCAGGTTTGGCTACTCCACTTGTACTTTCTGTACATACCATTGTATCTTTTGACTTTGCTACTTCGGTAGTTCCTGGATGGCACAGTACCATTTATCCGCCGTACTTCGTTGCAGGTGCAATTTTCTCAGGATTTGCGATGGTGCAAACGCTTCTAATTATTATGCGTAAAGTATCTAATCTGGAAGCTTATATTACCGTATTGCATATTGAATATATGAACAAAGTAATTCTGCTTACCGGTGGAATTGTAACTGTAGCATATATTATTGAATACTTTATTGGATGGTATTCTGGAGTACCTTATGAAAACTACGTTTACCTTTCATTTGGTGCGGCTACCGGTCCATATTGGTGGGCATTTTGGGCACTTATTACGTGCAATCTATTAGTCCCCCTAACACTTTGGGTTAAAAAATTAAGAAGAAATATTGTTTGGACATTTATAGTTGCCTTGATTATTAACATAGGTATGTGGTTTGAGCGTTTCGATATTATCGTTATAGACTTAAGTAAAGACCGTTTAACCTCTTCTTGGGCAATGTTCCAACCAACTTTCGTAGATATTGGAACCTTTATTGGAACAATCGGTTTCTTCTTTGTTCTTTTCCTTCTATATGCCCGTACCTTCCCGGTAATTGCACAGGCAGAAGTAAAGACAATCCTGAAATCTTCCGGCGAATCATTTAAAAAGTTGCGCGCGGTTCACGGAGACGACCACAGCCATGTACAGTCTGTAGAAGAATATCCTGCAGATGCTGGTCCATCGGCTAACGTTGAAAATAAAAATTTTGATACAGCTTTCACTTCCTCTGAAAAGGATATTGAAAACAACGATCTGGATTTTGAAGCGAACAGAGGAAAAATAAACAGCCTTTTAAGCACCGTTGGAACTTTTGATGCCGATGTACAAACACAGGATGACCTTCAGAAGATTAACGGCGTAGGGCCGGTAATGGAGCAGAAACTTCACCAGATAGGTATTTTCACCTTTGATCAGGTAAGTAGAATGACCGACCGCGAATACGATTTATTGGACGAGATAATTAGTGAATTCCCAGGCCGTGCCAAGCGCGATGACTGGGCTGGACAGGCACTAATATTAAAAAACAAGAACTAATTATGGCTTCTAAAAAGATACACGCTATTTACACTGATGACGACTTGTTGCTACAGGCCGTTAAGCAGACACGTGCTGCAAATTATCATATATCGGAGGTTTTTACACCATTCCCAGTGCACGGGCTAGACCACGCTGTAGGATTGGCGCCAACCCGACTTGCAATCACTTCCTTCCTTTACGGACTTACAGGTTTGAGCGTTGCGGTTTTGATGATGAATTTTATAATGATTGAAGATTGGCCTCAAAATATTGGGGGTAAACCAAGCTTTACCTATTACCAGAACATGCCTGCCTTTATTCCTATTATGTTTGAGCTTACTGTATTTTTTGCAGCTCACTTAATGGTTATAACTTTTTATATGAGAAGTAAACTGTGGCCTTTCAAAAAAGCTGAAAATCCAGATTTACGTACTACAGATGACCATTTCCTTATGGAAGTTGACGCCGATAACCACGACGTTGAAAAGTTAACCAAGTTCTTATATGACACGGGTGCGTCGGAAATTAGTCTAATTCAAAACGAGCAAGACCATTAATATGAAAACATTAATAAACATAGGAATTGCCATTATTGCTTCAGCAACACTGGTTTCTTGTTTTAACGATAAAAAACCGAATTATCAATATTTTCCAAATATGTATGAGTCTGTGGGCTATGAAACATATGGAGAGTACGATATTTTTCCGGACAGCCAGGAAGCTATGCGCCCAGTACCTAATACAGTACCACGCGGATATGCACCTTACGACTATGAAAACACTACTGAAGGTCTTGAACTTGCAAAAACAAGTTTGCAAAACCCATATCCTGTAACAGAGGAAAATGTAGCTGTGGGCGCACAATTGTACACTGTTTATTGTGCAGTATGCCACGGAGATAAGGGTGATGGAAAAGGAATTTTGGCAACACGCGAAAAATTTCTAGGTATTCCTAGCTATGCAGATGCCGGCAGAAATATTGTGCCAGGCGGAATTTACCACGTACAGACCTATGGTCTAAACGCAATGGGTTCTTATGCAGGGCAGGTAAGTGAAAAGGAACGCTGGCAAATTGCAATGCATGTAATGGAACTAAAAGCTGCACTAAATGGTGTGCCTGGAATTCTTGAAGCTGGAAAAACTGCCGTAGACTCTACACAGGTTTCAGAAGAAAAAAATATGGAGGCAATTACGGCTTCCGAAGTAGAAAAAAAGTAAGGAATTAAAGAGAATAGCTAAAGATATGTACACGCTACCTAGTAAATTAAAACTGTTTTCTATCATTATAATGGTTCTTGGACTTGCAGGGATGACCTATGGTTTTCTTACTACCCCAAAAACTGTTGAGGATGCTAAAAAAATAATGGCCGAAAAGGCAGAGCATCATGGCGATGAACATGCCGATGCCGGTCATGGCGATGAAGAAACTGCCAATTTCGTAGATACTGTTCGTGGTGAGCCCGGTTATTCAAAGGCAGCGATGGAACATGCTACCGATTTAAAGCCAGAAGGCCACGGTGTTTCGCACGATGAGCACGTATTGCACCAATTGCAAACCAGACCTTGGTCTGCAACTTTTGTGGCAGCCTTCTTCTTTATGATGATTGCTTTAGGGGTATTGGTGTTTTACGCAATACAATACGCTTCACAGGCTGGTTGGTCTCCAGTACTTTATAGAGTAATGGAAGGTATTACTGCCTATTTATTGCCTGGTTCTATTATAGTTGTTCTAATTGTTATTTTTGCAGGAACACATTTCTTTCCTTGGCAAAATGAAGAATTGGTAGCCACCGATAAAATCCTTCAGGGAAAATCAGGATACCTTAACTTCCCGTTTTTCGTAATTCGTGCCATTCTATACTTATTAGTTTGGAACCTGTATCGCCATTTTTCAAGAAAAAACTCTTTGGCACAAGCAGAAGCAACCAATTACGATCCGTATAGAAGAAACTTCAAGATTTCAGTAATCTTCTTGATTTTCTTCCTTACCACAGAAGCTACAATGTCTTGGGACTGGTTTATGTCTATGACTCCACACTGGTATAGCACGCTATTCCCTTGGTATATTTTTGCAAGTATGTTTGTTTCGGCAATCACTGTTCTTGCGCTTGTAACCATTCACTTAAGAAGCCGTGGTTTAATAGATTTTGTTAGCGATAAGCACTTGCACGATTTGGCAAAATTTATGTTCGCCTTCAGTATCTTCTGGACTTACCTTTGGTTTAGCCAGTTTATGTTGATCTGGTATGCCAACATTCCTGAGGAGGTAACCTATTTTATTATAAGAATACAGGAATATAAATTGTTGTTTTTCGGAATGCTTATACTTAATTTTGTCTTCCCTATTCTAGTATTGATGAATAGCGATTTCAAAAGAGTGCCTTGGTTTGTTGTTATTGCTGCCGTATTTATTTTGATTGGCCACTATATAGATATTTTCCTATTGGTGATGCCTTCAACAGTAGGCCATAACTGGGGCTTTGGAATTCCGGAAATAGCAGCGCTATTATTCTTTGCAGGACTTTTCATTTTCGTTGTTGGAACGGGACTGGGCAAAGTTTCTCTAAGACCGAAGAATGACCCATTTATTAAAGAAAGTGAAAACTACCATTTTTAATCATTTAGTTTAAAGAAGA
>CAXBDO010000201.1:0-5026 GCA_963974165.1 uncultured Aequorivita sp. | reverse complement strand
TTGCATCCTTTCCGTGCTAAAAGACGGCGAGGCTTATACTTCAGATATTCTAGAAACCCTAAAAGACGCAAAAATGCTTGTCGTGGAAGGCACAATTTATCCGCTGCTTACTAGGCTTAAAAATGCGGGTCTTTTGTCTTACCGTTGGGAAGAATCTACCGGCGGCCCACCACGCAAGTATTATGAACTTACCGATACAGGAAAGTTATTTTTAACCGAATTAGACGCCACCTGGAGCGAACTGCAACAGGCCGTAAACAAAGTAACCAGCGAAAAAAACACAAAATGAACAAGACAGTAAACATAAATTTGGCAGGCACTTCCTTTCATATAGACGAAGATGCCTTTGGGAAACTTTCGCGCTACCTAGATGCCATTCGTAGATCGCTTAAAGGTGCTGATGGTAGTGAAGAAATAATGCAGGATATTGAAGCCCGCATTGGCGAACTTTTTTCCGAAAAGATAGAAAATCCAGCTCAGGTTATAACCCTTAAAACCCTCGACGAAGTAATTGCCGTTATGGGCCAACCTGAAGACTACGAAGTAGACGACGAAATCTTTGAGGATGCTCCCCCATCTGGCAGCAATTATTCAAAATCTGGAAGAAGCACCTCGCACAAACAGCTTTTTAGGGATGTAGACAACAAATACATTTCTGGTGTTTCATCAGGTCTAGGCCATTACTTTGGAATAGACGCTATCTGGGTGCGACTTATATGGATCTTGCTTGTTTTTGCAGGATTCGGATCACCAATCTTAGTTTATATATTGTTGTGGGTGCTGGTTCCGCCAGCCCTCACAACTTCCGATAAATTGAAAATGACGGGCGAACCCATTAATATTTCAAACATAGAACGCAAGTTTAAGGAAGGTTTCGACAATGTTGCAGACCGGGTAAAAAATGTAGATTATGACAAATACGGCAATAAAATAAAAACCGGTACTTCCAGTTTTTTCGACAGCTTGGGAAACTTAATCACAACACTTTTTAGGGTGTTTGCAAAATTTATCGGCATTATTATAATTATCGTTTCCCTGTTTACAATCATAGGGCTTGTAATTGCATTTTTCACCTTTGGTTCCATCGATTTTTGGGGAAATAATGTAATAGTAGAAAACTTTGCAATGGTAGATGTTACCAACGTTCCAGTTTGGTTATTGGCTTTATTGGGTCTTTTTGCTATCGGAATACCATTTTTTGCCTTATTCATTTTAGGCTTAAAACTCTTGATCAGCAATTTAAAATCAATGGGCAGCACAGTAAAGATTTTACTGATAGTTGTTTGGGCATTATCGATTATTGGATTGGCAATTTTGGGAATAAAACAAGCTACTGAACAAGCCTATGACGGCAACCATATTGAAGAGCGAACAATGGCAATTCGAGCCGGCGATACGTTGCACATTGGGATGCGTGCAGATAAACAATTCAGTTATAATGTTAGGCGTGAAAACGGTTTGGAATTGAAATATACAGACGAAGAAGTTCGTGTTATATATTCCACTGATATTACGCTAACAGTGAAGGCGACCAAAGATTCAATCGCGAAAATTGTAATTGAAAAGGCCGCAGAGGGCAACAATAGCCTAGATGCGAAAAAACGTGCGCAAGCTATAGAATACAATTATACATTCGAAAATAATAGGCTTATGCTCGATGGCTTTTTTATTACAGATATAGCGAACAAATACCGCGATCAGCAAATTGAAATTACCGTGTATGTACCCGAAGGAACCGTAATTTACAATGAAGAGAATACTGGATCCTATTTCAGCTATAATTCAGATTTTAAGGAATTAAACAATTGGGATAATGAAGCGCATCATTTCCTAATCCAAAAAAATAAGGTAGAATGCCTGGACTGTCCTGAGGAATGGGAAACCCTTGAAGAAACGGATACTATGGAAGTGAAAATAACTCAAAAAATAGACACCGTAAACAGTCAAAACCGTAAATGGGAAGAAAAGGTTAACGAAAATTTTGAGAAATAGATTTTACCTTAATAGTACGCAACAATCTAACTAACTAAAAAAACAAATATGAAATCACTTAGCTTAATAACATTGATGGGAGCGGCTTTACTCTTAACTGCTTGCAATTTCAACATTAATACAGGAGAAAAGGGCAACGGTAATGTGGTAACAGAAGAGCGCACTCCTACTGCAGATTTTACGGAAGTGCGTGGAAGCGCAGGCCTGGAAGTTTACCTAACACAAGGAACGGAAAACAAAATTGTTGTGGAAGCCGATGACAACCTTTTAAAATATATTGAAACCGAAATTGAAGGCGGAAAACTTAACATTAAAACCTCAGAGAATATAGGGCGTGCAGAATCGAAAAAAATCCACGTAACCTATAAGGACATAAACAGTATTGAGGCTAGTAGTGGCGCAGAGGTTGTTGGCAATTCAGTTATAAAAAGCCAGAATTTAAGCCTTAAAAGCAGCAGCGGCGCCGAATTAACCGTGGAAGTATTTGCGCAGGATATAATAGCTAAATCTAGCAGTGGATCTGATCTGAAAATTTCTGGCCGTGCAACTTCGCTAACGGCCGATGCCTCTAGCGGAAGCGAAATAGATGCGAAAAACCTAATGGTAATTAATTGTAATGCTGAAGCCTCCAGCGGCGCTGAAGTTACTGTTAATGTGCAGGAAAAATTGGAAACAAGCGCAAGCAGTGGGGGCGAAATAAATTACTACGGTAGCCCCGTTTCCGTAAATTCAAATAATAGTCGTTCGGGCAGCGTAAACAAAATGTAAAGCTATCGACACCTTTTTTTATTTTTAAACAAATCCCGAATTGCCAAAAAGGCTTAACAGTATGCTAAATTACTGTTAGGCCTTTTATCATTTATAATAATGTTAAGAATATTTCTCGAATAAAAATTCATCTTTAACCAACCCTTAATTAAAACAAAAAATATTATGAAAAGAATAATGTTACTATTGGCAGTTGTTGTCTTTGCTTCTTGCAGCTCTGATGATGATGCGGGAGATGCAAACTCAACTGAATTTCAACAAATTGAAACCGTCTTACCGCAAGGGAAATGGATGGTAAGCAAATTGATTGATGGCGATTCAGACCATACCTCAGATTTTGAAAGCTTCGAATTTACTTTTAGTGAAGACGGTTCGGTAACGGCACAAAACGATCTGTTTACGGAACCCGGAACTTGGTCATACGATAATTCTTCAAGCAGTAGTGAAGAATTGGTTTTACAATTTAGTGGTACAACGCCTTTCGATAAACTTAATGACGATTGGGATATTGTTTCGGTAAGCAACTCAAAAGTGGAGTTATCAGACGTTAGTGGCGGCAACGGCGACATTGAATTGTTAACTTTCACGAAGTTATAATACAAATCACCTCAAAATAAAAAACCCCTCTCAATTACGTTTGAGAGGGGTTTTTACCTTTTAACCTAATATTTAATTTACAATAACCTTAAATCGAATTGTTTCTGAATCTACTGTAGCTTCAACTAAATATAGACCCGCAGTTAATTGCGACATATTTAATTCGCCCGCGGTAGCATTCACATTAGTCTGCATTACCTTCTGCCCCGTAATAGTATAGATTGTAACTTGCTCAATCAATCCTCTACAAGAAACATTCAATATATCCTTCACAGGGTTTGGATAGAATTTAAATGAAGCAGCATAATTATCAGTCACTCCTGCAGTAGCTTCCGTAGTGAATAGAATTGGACCTTCCCAAGCACTGCCATTATTGCTGCAAATAGATTTAACGTAAACTTCATAATCTGTGTTAGCGTCAAGGTTGTCTAGGGTTACTTCAGTTTCGGTTGTTGGAGTACCTGATACAGCACCGGGATATCCCGTACCTGCAAGTTGTACAATATATTGGTAACCTCCTACCGGTGCGGGGGTTGGCTCTGTCCAACTTACCATTGCTGTTGTTTCGGTTATATCTGTAACAGTAACATCTGTTGGGAAATTACAGGTTGGTGAATCATCATAAGCTGCAATTTTGAAATATCCATAGGTTCCTGCCCATCCCCAAGCTCGTACTAAAATCTCGGTTCCAGGTTCAAGGTTATCTAATGAAATATAGTTGAAGAATCCTTGCCCTCCATCGTTATCACAAAATATAGTGGTTAGGTTTCCACAAGTTCCACTGTAAGCTTGTAGCCCCATATCTGATAGATATGGATCATTGTTTGTTCGAGTCTCCAATTTCAATCTTCCCGAATCTGGAACTGTAACAGTATACCAAACATCTTTACCTTTTTCGGCAAATTCAAGTGCAGAGCAAATTACCAATGGATCGTTTACATTCCGTGTAGAGGAAGTACTGTTTCCTATTATATAGCTCGATTCGAAATCTGAACCTACCGTTAATTCCATGCCTCCCGAACACTCATCATTTACTGGAGCAGGTGGCGAAGGATAGGCACAAATAGTGAAGTATATAGCTCTTGAACTATTGGTGCTTGAAACTGAAACGTAATAAGTTTCTCCTGCGGTTAAATCTACTCGTTGTAAATATGTTGTACAAGTTTCTGATATACGCGTTAAATTTCCAGGTGTTCCTGTGTAAACAGCTACATATGTTGGCGCTGATCCATTAATAAGGGTCTTTCTAAATGTATAATTAGCTGTCTGGCTAGGAACAAATGTGTACCAAACATCAGCAAAGTCAGTTCCACAATCTACCTCTGCGGAATGGGTTGCAGAAGCAGTATAACCTTCCATTCCATTATTACAAGTATCGTCTGTAGACTCTGTAAAAAGAATAGCTCCACTTGGTTCATCATTTACAGGAACATCAGGAAATTTATAAACACAAAGTGAAAATTGGTTAGTTGGTTCTGAACTAGAAATAGAAACAAAATAGGTTACCCCCGCATTTAAAATTGGAGCGGTATAACGCGTACTACATCCTGAAGATATGGGTTGTAAATTAATTGAAGACCCTTCAAAAATGAACATGTTAATATCATCTCCCGTTAAACTTTCTACACCAAATGCATATTTTCCAGATTCCGTTGGAGTAAAACGATAC
>CAXBDO010000200.1:0-5046 GCA_963974165.1 uncultured Aequorivita sp. | reverse complement strand
AACGTAGCCAATAGCATTCGATACCATACTAAAGGAATGGCCTCAAGTGTAATTAAGGCGCCAAGTACCGCTGTAAACCCCCAGATAAACACTATAAAATGGAGGTGTAGGTAATTTAGGAGTTTATCGTTTCGCATTTCTTAAAAGGTAGATTGCCAAAATTGCGAAGACGAAATTCGGGAACCAAGTTGCTATTAATGGTGAAAAATCACTTTGTTCGGCCATGGTGCCAAAAACTTTATCGAAAAACACAAAGATCATCCCTATGCTAATACCTATTGCCAGGTTAAGCCCCATTCCACCGCGGCGCTTTACGGATGAAACCGCCACTGCAATTATGGTTAGGATATAAGCTGAAACGGGTAAGCTCCATCGTTTGTAGCGTACAACTTCATACCTATTTATATAGGAAGAACCGCGCGCCTTTTCCTTTTCAATAAAATCGTTAAGCTCGGTAAAGTTTAAGGTTTCGGCAATGTAGGTTACGGGCGTTAAATCTTCCAGGGCGAATGAAAAAACCGTGTCCAGTTTTGGTTTGGTTTCCAAAATGTCGTTGTACTCCCCTATTTTGCGTTTGTTATATTGGAAAAGGGAATAAGTACTGTCCTTTTCATTGTACTTTATCTGCCCCGCCGAAATTTTATAGGTCATTTTGTTTCCTTCAAAATGTTCCAAAGTAAAATTACTTCCCACTTTATCGGTAACATTAAAGTAGCTTACATATATGTAATCGTTCTCATTAATTTGGGTGTATACATTGCTTTGGTCCCTATCCTGTTTTCCCTTTTTTAAATAATTATATGAAAATTCATTAAAGCCCTTGCTTGCCTTTGGCGCTAAATACATACTGAAAATAAGGGCAGCAATACAAACTATAGTAGCACCAATTATATAGGGACGTAAAAAGCGGTAATAGGATACCCCACTACTTAGGAAGGCAATTACCTCTGTGTTATTGGCAAGTTTTGAAGTGAACCAAATTACCGAAAGAAACAGAAATAAAGGAAATAGTAAATTGGCGAAATAAATGGTGAAGTTATAGAGATAGATCATTACCTCGGTTAACGGCACTTCATTGTCGAGGATTTTATCAATTTTCTCGGCTAAGTGAACAGTAATACCAATGGGAATAAAAAGCAATAATAGGAGCGTAAATGTGCCCAGGTATTTCTTAAGTATGTATCTGTCCAGTATGCTGAGCATCTTACAATCTTTGATCTAGTTTTTTCACCATACTGTTTTTCCAGCTGGCAAAGTCGCCCGCTAATATATGTTTTCTTGCCTCGCGAACCAACCATAAATAGAATCCTAAATTGTGGATGGTTGCAATCTGTCTTCCCAACATTTCATTTACGGTAAATAAGTGTCGCAAATATGCTTTGTTATAATCGGTATCGACCCAGGTAATTCCCATTGGATCTATAGGCGAAAGATCTGCCTCCCATTTTTTATTCTTAATGTTTATAATTCCTTCAGAAGTAAAAAGCATACCGTTACGGCCATTTCTGGTAGGCATTACACAGTCAAACATATCTATTCCCAAGGCAATATTTTCGAGAATATTTACCGGAGTACCAACACCCATTAAATAGCGAGGTTTATCCTTCGGAAGGATATCTGTAACAATTTCGGTCATCTCGTACATTTCATCTGCCGGTTCGCCAACTGAAAGTCCGCCAATAGCGTTACCCTCGGCACCTACCGAAGCAATATATTCGGCCGATTGCTTTCTCAAATCTTTATAGGTACTACCTTGAATTATTGGGAAAAAAGTTTGCCCATAATCATACTTCAAGGGTGTTTTATCCAAATGTTTTATACAACGGTCGAGCCAACGATGCGTCATATGCATAGAACGCTTGGCATAATTATAATCGCAAGGATATGGGGCGCATTCATCGAAAGCCATAATAATATCGGCTCCAATGGTTCGTTGGATCTCCATTACATTTTCGGGGGTAAACACGTGGTAACTGCCATCAATATGGCTTTTAAACTTTACGCCTTCCTCCTTTATTTTTCTATTTGCCGAAAGTGAATAAACCTGATCCCCGCCACTATCGGTTAAAATATTGCGATCCCAATTCATAAATTTATGAAGGCCACCGGCCTTTTCAAGAATCGGGGTTTGCGGACGAAGGTAAAGATGATAGGTATTCCCTAGAATCACATCTGGATTAATATCGTTTTTAAGCTCCCGCTGGTGTACACCTTTAACGGTACCAACGGTGCCAACCGGCATAAATATTGGGGTTTCAATTACTCCGTGATCTGTAGTTATGGTTGCAGCACGGGCGCTGCTTTGGGTATCTGTGGCTTCTAACTTAAATTGCATTCAGCAGTTTTTATTGAGGGGCAAAGATAATTTTATTAATCCAGAATTGTGAATTATGAATTATGAATATTGCTTCAATTTAAAGTCACTACAATTTCAGCCGCCGAAGTTTAATTTTTCAATTGGGAAAGTTTCTTTGTGTAGAATGTAAGGGTTGCCGATTCTCCTAATTTCAAATTATAAATTAGCTCGACGAATTTCCCTTTGTCATTAGTGAATTTCACTTTAGTAGTATTCGGTGGTTCTGTACCCTCAGAAAGGGCCTTTATTGAAATTACATTTTTTTCGGCGCCCAGATAAAACTCTTTAATAATGGGTTTTTTCTTAGGGTCGATTATTGTTGGCGCAGATCCGTCTTGGCTTATTTCAATCTTGTCGTTATCTACTGTGCCGGCATCCCAAACTAAAGCTTTTAAGTAAGTGCCTTCCCAAAACACATTAATATTTTCATTAGCCGAAATACCGCGTTGCTCCGAAAATTTTAAAGCGTTCAATTGCTCTGTTACATTATCCTTTTTCGCCTCGTCCTTAACTACACGATCAACTTGTTTCAATAATTTTTCCTGTCGTTTAATGGCCTTTTCTATGCGAGTGCCAATAATTTTACCATCCAGGCATTTTTCCAGATCGTCGTAAAAACCTTTAAAACTTCCTAAGAGTTTATCATTTTTAAGTTGGCCAGTGAAGAAAATGTAACAAAAATCCAATTCGGTAACAGGACTCTTGGTATATAAAATACTTACTTCACGAAAAGTAAATTTTGAGGTTTTGGCATCATAGTTTCCAATAATAGAAGATTTACTCTCGTGGGGGCCGTTGTAATCTGTTATGGTATAACCTTCTACTTTGGTACCTTTTATATCGAAATTAATTCGGAAATCTATATAGGTTTGGTTTTCCAATTCAATGATTCCAACAAATTCTTCTTCCTGTGAATACAAATTGCTTGAGAAAGCAATTAAAAAAAATAGAAAGTATTTAACCCAAACATTGCTTTGCATTCAGAAAAAAAATTAAATTCGTAGGAATATTAACCAACAAAATTACAGTATGAAATCAAAACTATCTATTTTCTTTCTATTTATTTGCCTTATATCGGCAGATTTAGCTTTTGCATCATTTCCGGTAGCAAGAACTGCTTCTACTACCACTGCAACAACCATTTCGGTAGATACTGAAGAGACCAGTACGGCACTTTATTCGCCAGCAGCAAGTTCATATAACAAATGGATTGCGGTGGCACTTTGGTTCTTCCTTGGAGGCTTAGCTGCCCACAGATGGTACGCAGGAAAGCCAACGGGCTGGAACATCCTGTTTATTTTAACCCTGGGAGGTCTGGGTATCTGGGCAATCGTGGATTTAATAAACATTTTAACCGACAATTTTAAAGACTAAAGAGTAAATTCAATTTTACGAATTAATCTTTTTAAAGGCCCAACAGTTATTGTTGGGCTTTTTTTATTGCGGTTGGCTTCACTACCATCAATGTTAACAAAAGCTATAAAACGTTAATAACTGAATGCGTTCCACTTTTGGCTAACCTTTTAATAAAGCCTAATTTTGCAACTAGAACAATGATTATATATTCTCTATGGCTAATATTAAAAAGTTAGAAGATTTAACTACACAAGTACGTCGCGATATTTTAAGGCAGGTACACAAAGTGAATTCTGGACATCCGGGAGGATCATTAGGGTGTGCCGAGTTTTTTGTGGCACTTTACCAGGAAATTATGGAACGGAATGACGAATTCTCTATGGACGGCATAGGCGAAGATCTATTTTTCCTTTCAAATGGGCATATTTCGCCAGTATTCTATAGTGTTTTGGCACGTTCGGGATATTTTCCGGTAGAAGAACTTAGCACCTTTCGTCTGTTGAATTCAAGACTACAGGGGCACCCAACTACCCACGAAGGTTTGCCGGGAGTTCGCATTGCATCTGGATCTTTAGGACAAGGAATTTCAGTTTCAATTGGCGCGGCGCTTACTAAAAAATTAAATAACGACAATCACTTAATCTATACCCTTTGCGGCGATGGCGAATTACAGGAAGGCCAAAACTGGGAAGCCATTATGTACGCAGCGGGAAATAAAGTAGACAACCTAATTGTAACGGTTGACTTAAACGGCCAGCAAATTGATGGATCTACAGACAATGTATTGCCAATGGGGAATTTGAAGGCTAAATTTGAAGCCTTCGGTTGGGATGTAATGGAAATTGAAAAAGGAAATGATATGCAGGCCGTAATCTCTGGCTTGAAAGAAGCAAAAGAAAAAACCGGCAACGGCAAGCCCGTTTGTGTTCTATTGCATACTGTAATGGGCCACGGGGTAGATTTTATGATGCATACCCACGATTGGCACGGAAAAGCACCTAACGACGAGCAATTGGAAACAGCCCTTTCGCAAAATCTTATTACACTGGCAGATTATTAAAAGGCCCCTAGCCCCCGAAGGGGGAATTCAAAACTCTAAATGAAAACAAAAATTTAAATACAACCCGCTAAAAATTCCTCCTTTGGAGGGGTTTGGGGAGGCTTATGAAAAAATATACAGATACAGGCAAAAAAGATACACGTTCAGGTTTTGGTGATGGATTAACCGAACTTGGAAAGACGAATGAAAATGTTGTGGCACTTTGCGCAGATCTTACTGGCTCATTAAAAATGGACGAATTTAAGGCGAACCATCCAGAGCGTTTTTTCCAAGT
>CAXBDO010000199.1:0-5111 GCA_963974165.1 uncultured Aequorivita sp. | reverse complement strand
CATTTTATCTTTGTATTTTTGATTTCTGAAAATTTTTAAATGAAAATTACCCTATTAGCCATCGGCAAAACCGACAATAAACAGCTACAAACCCTGATGGATGATTACACCAAACGTCTAGGTTTCTATGTTTCATTTGAACTGGAAGTAATTCAAGATATAAAAAATGCCAAAAATCTTTCCGAAATGCTTCAGAAACAAGCGGAAGGCGAGGAAATATTGAAACGCACCACAACCGCAGATGTTTTAGTATTACTCGATGAAAAGGGAAAAACCTATAGTTCTGAAGGTTTTGCTGGCTTTCTTCAGAAAAAAATGAACAGCGGACTAAAAAATCTAATCTTTGTTATTGGTGGCCCCTACGGATTTAGCGATGCGGTGTACGCACGAGCCAACGCGAAGGTCTCGCTATCTTCTATGACTTTTTCGCACCAAATGGTCCGGTTGTTTTTTATTGAACAGCTTTATAGGGGGTTTACTATTTTAAGGAATGAACCGTATCATCATAGATAGTTGGATTGTTGGATTGTTGGATTTTATAAAACTAACTAATCTAATTCCATTGACAATCTACATAGTCTGTTAGCATATGGAAGAGCAATCCCACTGCGATGATTCTGGTTTTTTTGAAGAACAATAAAACAACATAAACCCCCATTGTCCAATAGGTATGCAGCGGATGAAAATTAATACTGCAACGGCCTGGATCGAAAATGGGGTTGGCAACAAGATGATCTAAATCTACCAACATAGTTGCAAGCATAATAAGCCAAGCTTTTTTCCATTGACTTCTGAAAAAAAGAAAAGCTATTACCCCTGGAACTAAAAGGTGTAAGGTGTAATGTACCAGCGTTTGGAGCATTGTGAAATTAGGGATTGGTTATTTTTGCTAATAGCACAATCTGCCCCAAATGATAGGCATCGTGCTGGATAATGCCGTGGATATGCTGATAATAGGTGAGTTTGTTAACTGGATATTCATTAATGAAATCTGCTTCCTTAAAGGTGCTTAAAAAATAAAGCCATTCTTTTTGGGTGGTTTCCAATGCTTCCAAAGTATTGCGCCACGCTTCAGAGGAAGTATCCTGTACCTTTTCGATATAATTATTTTCGGGAATTTGCAACACTTCACCCTGCACTCTTCTCAACACATTTTGGCGCCAAGAAATTAGATGATTTACAATTTCCCAAATTGTATTGCCATCCTTAATTGGGCGTTGCGAAGCTTGTTCAGGAGTAATTCTGCTAAGCGTATCCTGAAGCGTTACATCCAACCAAGGATGGCCGTGGTACAGGTCTGTAAAAAGGGATTGAATACGGCGCGATTCGTTCATTGTTTGTTATAGAAAATTATTGTTTATCAAAGATACCAATTTATTTTAGGAAGATTTAATAGTAATATTTTAGCCTTACCATTTCAATTTATTAAAAGCCGACTTAAACCATTTCATTTAAACAATTCTTCTTTTATTTAAATAATTAATTCTTCAAAAGATCAAGCCTAATTTATATTTCGCCAAGTGTATTAATTAGTTTAATTTGCTGCCTAGAAACCTCTTGTAAAGTATTATATGAAAAAAATATACGCTATAGCCCTTTTGTTTTTAGCCACTTCATTTGCACCAAATGTATTATTCGCGCAGTGCGACGATGTAACGGTTGAAAGCCTAACAAATCCGGGACCGTATGATGTTGCAACGCTTACCGAAGCAGATGGCCTTAGAAACGGACCCGATTATGCTGGGGCTACTGTCTATTATCCTACAAATGCCACGCCTCCCTTTATGAGTATCGCCATTGTACCCGGGTTTACCGCATTGCCTTCAAGTGTTGCAGAGTGGGGACCATTTTATGCCTCGCATGGAATAGTTACCATTATTATTGGAACCAATTCCCTGTTCGATAATCCAGAAACTAGGGCGTTAGCACTTATTGATGCCTTAGAAACTATGAGGCAAGAAAACACACGAACTTCCTCTCCCTTAGAAAACCAACTTGACGTAGCTAAATTCGCCGTAAGCGGATGGTCTATGGGCGGCGGCGGCGCTCAGCGTGCAGCAGTTTTAGACAATTCCATAAAAGGTGTTGTTGCTTTATGCCCGTGGTTGCCCAACCCAATTTTAAATCACGATAGTCCGGTGTTAATTTTCAGTGGTGAGAATGATCCTACCGCTCCTCCAGCGCAGCATGCCAATATTCATTATAACGTTACTCCTAATACAACCAACAAGCTTCTTTTTGAAGTTGCAAACGGCAACCATTCTGTAGCAAATACGCCAAACGGCGGGAATGGTGCTGTGGGTAAGATTGCCCTTTCTTGGCTTAAATTGTATGTAGATGAAAACGACTGCTATTGTCCGTTATTAACTGAATCGCTATTGGTAAATCCTCCGGCAGCTTCAAAAGTTGAATCTAGTTTTGAATGTGAATTGATACTGGGCATTGCTGAAAATAATTTTGATGTAAGCGTTTATCCAAACCCAACCAAAGAATTTGTTACCGTAAATACCACAAATGCCGCACATTTTGAAGTGTATACTGCACTTGGGCAACGATTACTTTCTGGTGAACTTACCGAAAACAAAAAGCAGATTGACTTTTCAAATCTTTCTAAAGGGATTTATTATGTTCGGGTAGGAAATGAGACTTTGAAGATTGTTAGGGATTAAGTATCCCCTTTTTTCTTTTGAAGTTGTTGAATATCCAAAAGATCTATTGGACGGCCAGATTTGATTTTACTAGTTATTAAATCTTCCAAAGAAATTACTTGCCAATTAAGAATTTTATTATTTTTCTTAAGCGTTGCTGATTCACTTTGATTATAAGCCTCATCAAAAGATTTGTTGACAGAAAAATTTGTAATCAATTCAAGTTCAAAATCTACTGGCGAAAATTTTACTGAAATGTTTTGCTGTCTCTCCTTTACACTTTTTGGAAAATCATCAATATCATTTCCCATTTCCTTAAAAACAGCAACTAGCTTTTTAAAATTTTCTGAAGAGGTATCAATCCAAAAATCAACGTCTGCGGAATGGCGCTGATAGCCGTGAAAATTTACAGCTGCTCCTCCAACCATTAACATCCTTACATTATGCTTTTTTGCAATAATAATAAAACTCTCAATGGGTTTGTCCCACTCGTGAATTACATAATTAAATATTAATAATAAAGTTGTTGGGCTTGATAGGGTTTTCTTGAACAGGAAAAAGACTTTTGCTTTTCTGCATCAATTCAAAAAAGTGCCATACCCTTTCAGGTTTAGATAGCTTTAAAAAAGCTTCTTCCTGCTGGCGGTTGCTCTCTTCTTTGGTTTGGAATTTTATCTCCATTTTTTTTGATTCTGATTATATTCAAAGATAACGAAATATTTTAGGGGGATTTGATTTTCGGGAAGTGTCGCATTTCAAATGCTGAAAGTAAATGGGCACACTTTATAAAAGCGCGCCAGAAGAGGTAGAGAATTACTACGAATTTAAATGCTCGCATTCGCAAGGCTTATAATCTTGCGTGTAATATATCAACTAATTCCTCAATATTTCTGGTAGTTGCGAGCTCCACCATTGGGATATCTAAAGATAAGCTCTCCAAAGTCATCATCACTATTTCGGAACGGTCTATAGAATTTGCTCCCCAATCCTGTAATGAATCGGTGATAAGAATGTCCTGGCCTTCTAATTCTGGTAATACATCCGTCGAGATGCTCATAATTAGTTTAAATATTTCGTCTTTATCCATCATTAATTGTGGTTTCCGGTTTATAATGATTTTACCTGCGGGACGCGCGCAATATCTTGGGCAATTTAATTAATGATGTTATCACTCCATCCCCGCAATCAAAACCCCCAACATCTCAAAAGCAGCATCGCTAATGCGGGTTCCTGGGCCATAAACGGCTACTGCACCAGCATCAAAAAGGTATTGGTAATCTTGGGCTGGAATTACGCCACCCACAATGACCATTATATCTTCACGTCCATACTTTTTTAGGGCTTCAATTACTTGTGGTACTAAGGTTTTATGGCCTGCGGCAAGAGAGGAAACGCCTAGAATGTGTACATCGTTCTCTACAGCTTGTTTGGCAGCTTCTGCGGGCGTTTGGAACAATGGGCCAATGTCTACGTCAAAACCTACATCGGCGTAGCCAGTAGCTACTACTTTGGCGCCGCGGTCGTGACCGTCCTGTCCCATTTTAGCAATCATAATACGCGGACGGCGGCCTTCCAGTTCTGCGAACTGGTCTGCCAATTGTCGCGCTTTTTCGAAACTTTCGTCTTTCTTAATTTCTTTACTATACACGCCGCTAAAAGATCTAATTTGTGCTTTATACCTACCGAACTCTTTTTCCATTGCGGTAGAAATTTCGCCAAGTGTTGCCCTGTGGCGGGCTGCTTCTTCGGCTAAAGCTAATAAATTTCCATCACCCGTACGCGCGCATTCGGTAATATCTGCTAATGCCTTTGCCACCTTATTACTGTCGCGCGTAGCTTTTATATTGTTTAATCTTTCAATCTGCGAGGTGCGCACCTTTTGATTATCCACATCCAAAATTTGCAGCGGATCTTCTTTCGCTAGTCGGTATTTGTTTACGCCTACAATAATATCTTGTCCGCTATCAATTCGCGCCTGCTTTCTTGCTGAAGCTTCCTCAATACGCAATTTTGGAATTCCGGCTTCAATAGCTTTAGTCATTCCGCCCAATTCCTCAACTTCCTCAATAAGTGCCCACGCTTTCTCAGCGATTTCGTTGGTAAGGTCTTCTACGTAAAAACTTCCCGCCCAAGGATCGACCGTTTTGGTGATTTGGGTTTCGGTTTGAAGAAAAATCTGTGTGTTTCGCGCTATTCGTGCCGAAAAATCTGTTGGTAGTGCAATGGCTTCATCCAAAGCATTGGTATGTAACGATTGTGTACCGCCGAAAACAGCCGCAGCAGCTTCAATTGCAGTGCGGGCAACGTTATTAAACGGATCTTGCTCGGTAAGGCTCCAACCGCTAGTTTGGCAATGGGTACGCAACGAAAGCGATTTTTCGTTTTTAGGGTTAAACTGTTTTACAATTTTTGCCCAAAGCATACGGGCGGCACGCATTTTTGCGATTTCCATAAAATGGTTCA
>CAXBDO010000198.1:0-5114 GCA_963974165.1 uncultured Aequorivita sp. | reverse complement strand
TTTTAAGAAAAAATTATATCAAAAATAATGATTTCGCGAAATTACACAAATTTTACACTCAAAAGCCTAATATAGTGATATTTAACGTTTAGGCCCTTAGTGCCTTAATGCCGGGCAACTCTTTCCCTTCAAGCATTTCAAGCATTGCGCCGCCTCCAGTAGATACATAACTTACTTTATCTGAGAGGTTAAATTGCTGCACTGCGGCAACCGAATCGCCCCCACCAACTAAAGAAAAAGCCCCATTTTTAGTAGCTTTGGCTATATTTTGTCCAAGAATTTTTGTGCCTTCTGCGAATTTTTCCATCTCAAAAACGCCTACGGGCCCATTCCATAAAATGGTCTTTGATTGCAATAGAACATCTGCAAATATTTCAGTTGTTTTAGGGCCCACATCAAGACCCATCCAACCATCTGGAATGTTATTAATTGAAGCAATTTGAGTATTGGCATTTTCAGAAAAACTGTCTGCAATCACAGCATCTACAGGTAAGTGAACCGAAACCCCTTTCGATTTTGCCATTTCCAATATTTCCAACGCCAGCTCCTGTTTGTCTTCCTCTACCAATGAAGTACCAATTTTGCCGCCTTGTGCCTTAATAAAGGTAAATGCCATTCCACCACCAATAATTAAATGGTCTATTTTATCGAGAATGTTTTCAATAATGGTAATTTTTGAAGAAACCTTAGCCCCACCAATAATGGCGGTTACTGGTTTTTCATTGGTTTCCAACACCTTTTTAACGCTGATTACTTCAGAAGCGAGTAATAATCCGAAGCATTTATTTTTTGGGAAAAAATCGGCTATAATTGCGGTCGATGCGTGTGCACGATGCGCAGTTCCAAATGCATCATTAACATATACATCGCCTAATTTTGATAATTTTTCCGCAAATGCACGATCGCCTTTGGTCTCTTCGTCGTAGTAACGTAAATTTTCAAGCAAAAGAATATTGCCCGGTTTTAAATCATTTACCGCCTCTTCTACTTTAGTTCCAATAGAATCATCTACAAATTTTACCTGCATCCCCAAAATAGAAGATAAAGGTTTTATGATATGCTTAAGCGAAAACTCAGCTTCTCTATTTTTTGGTCTGCCAAGGTGCGACATTAAAATACAGCTGCCGCCATCTTCCAATATTTTTAAAATTGTAGGTTTAGCTGCGCGAATTCGGGTATCGTCGGTTACATTATTTTCTTCATCTAATGGAACATTGAAATCTACTCGAATTAGGGCTTTTTTATTTTTAAAATCAATATCGTTTACAGTTGTCATTTTTCCTTGTTTATTCCTGCAAATATAGCAGTTTTGTTATTTAATGTGGGGATTTAGAAATCAGTTATATGGATTTTGGTTTTATAATTTGCAACAGGTTTCAAATATGAATATAGTTTCGAAAATTGCTTAGATTTGCCGATGGATTTTTCACAAGTAATTGGGCAACCCCACCTAAAATCGCATCTCTACAAAACCATTGAAAACGGTAGAATTCCTCATGCACAACTCTTTTCGGGGGTTAACGGTAGCGGATTGCTTCCTATGGCAATTGCCTATGCATCTGAATTATTGTGTAGCAAGTATGAAGTAGGAAGTACCGAATATGAAGCCTGCAAAAGTAAAATAGCGAAATTAACACACCCCGATCTTCATTTTGTTTATCCCGTAAATACGAGCGATATTGCTAAAAAGAATGCCATTTCTGACAATTATGCGGAAGAATGGCGAAATTTTGTTTTAAATAATCCATATGCCTCTCTTTTTGAGTGGTTACAGAGCCTGGGCATTGAAAATAAACAAGGAAATATTAGTAAATATGAAGCTGAAAATATTTCAAAAAAACTAGCGCTAAAATCTTTTGAGGGCGGATATAAAGTGATGATTGTTTGGATGGCCGACAATATGAATAATGAATGCGCCAACAAAATTCTGAAATTGGTTGAGGAACCAACAGACAAAACTGTACTGTTGCTACTAACAGAAAATGAGGGTAAAATAATTACTACCATCAAATCCCGCTGTCAAAAACTTTCTTTTCCTCTTCTATCGGAAATTGATATTCAAGACAATTTAATTTCAAATTTACAGGTTAAGGATAGTATTGCGGCTCAGACTGCCAGAAGGGCACGTGGTGACTATAACAAAGCATTACAAATATTAAAGGAATCGGGAGAGAGCGAAATCTTCGAAAAATGGTTCATTAGCTGGGTAAGAACCGCATTTAGGGCAAAAGGAAACAAAGGGGCTATTAATAATCTCCTAATTTGGAGCGATGAGTTAGCTGGACAGGGACGGGAAACACAGAAAAAATTTATTTCGTATTGTGTTGAAATTTTTCGGGAAGCGCTACTGAAAAATTATGACTCGGACACCTTACTGTTTTTTGAAGCCAATGATGCTTCATTCTCCCTTCCAAAATTTGCACCTTTTGTACATCAAAATAATATTTTCGAAATTACCGCTGCTTTAGAAGAGGCGGCATATCATATTGAGCGAAATGGAAATGCAAAAATAATTTTTACAGACCTTTCTATAAAGTTAACTCGCCTTATTCATAAAAAGGAACTGGCATAGACAGAATCTATGCTATATTTAATTTAATCGGCTTCGTTTATTGAAATTCGCTTTATTAGAAGAGTTTTGCGCCATTTTATTAAAAAAAACTATATAAGACTCCCTAGGCGACCCAATAACTCTTATATCGCCTGTAAATTAGTTAAGCTGTCTTTTTAAAGCAGTAAATGTGTGAAGAATATTCTTTAGATCGCAATGCTTTAAGATTTGATAATAATCCAATAAAAATAGCTTGCAACGAAAAGTTCGAGCCATTTTTATATTTTTCAGATAACAGGCTTATATAAAATGAATCGAAGATCATTGGTTTTGTTATTTCCAAAGTAAAATTTTCCTGAAAAAGACTTTCTATAGAATTTTTAGAAAAGTGCCACAAATGTCGAGGTACATCATAAGCCGCCCAGAACTTTCCATAATGTCTTGCATCGTAACTTTTATAATTGGGAACGGCGATAATTAAAACTCCATCCGGTTTAACTAATTTGGATAATTGCAATATCGTTTCTTCTAAGTTAGGAATATGTTCCAAAACATGCCACAAAGTTATAACATCAAATTGCCTTCCTTCAAAATGACCTAAAGAAGGTTTTAAATTTATTCCTTTTTTAGAAGCCAGTTCGGAAGCATTTTTATTTGGTTCCATTCCTTCAACTCCCCACCCTTTCCTTTTGGCAGCATTTAAAAAATCGCCGGTGCCAGCACCAACATCCAACAAACTGCCCTTAGCCCCATTTCGTTTTGTGATTAAGTCTGTCTTTTGGGAAAGAGACCATTTTTTTACGCATTGGTACAACACAGAAATTATCCCCTTATTTTCGTCAGTGTGTGAAATATAATCTTCGCTTTCATAATACTTCGACAAATTTTCAGGCGATGGCATTGGTGAGGTTTGGAGAAAATCTAATTCTTTATTATAAACCAAATCAAAAACTTCTCCCGTCACTAAAAAATCTTTTACAGATAAAAATACGTTGTTGTGATGTTTCAAAACTAAAGTTTAAAGGGAATTGAAAATGTGTAATTTGAAATTAAGAATAGTGTTCCACGTGAAACAATAGCGCTAACGCCCCATATATACTAGAAGCACCGAAACATCATTTGGAGATACACCACTAATTCGAGATGCCTGTGAAACTGTGGCAGGTTTAATTTTTGTAAGTTTCTCCCTGGCTTCATAAGAAAGAGACTTTAATTTAGAGTAATCAAAAGATGCGGGAATTTTCAGACCCTCTAGCCTATTGAGCTTATCTGCATTGTTCTTTTCCTTTTGAATATAGCCAGAATATTTCACCTGGATTTCTGCCTGCTGAATCATTTCATTATCCAAATCGTTCTCCTCGATAAATTGTTTAACGGATGGAATGGTAATCATATCCTCCATCGTTATTTCTGGTCGCGAAAAGAATTTAAACATTTTATCGCTTTGCTGCACTAAAGCAGACTCGCGCTTTTCGAAAATCGGATTAATCTCATCTGTAGAAACACTGGTATCCTTAAAAAATTGAACAAAGGCCGCAGATTTATCCTTCTTATCCTCCATTTTACGGATTCGCTTTTCACTTGCCAATCCAACTTCAAAAGCCTTTGGAGTAAGTCTGAAATCTGCATTATCCTGACGAAGCAACGTTCTATATTCTGCCCGGGAAGTAAACATTCTATACGGCTCTTCAGTTCCCTTCGTAATAAGATCATCAATAAGAACACCTATATAAGCCTCATTTCTTTGAAGAATTAACGGCTCTTTTTCCTTTACTTTTAAATGTGCATTGATACCCGCCATTAAGCCTTGAGATGCTGCTTCTTCATACCCTGTTGTACCATTAATTTGCCCTGCGAAATATAAACCTTCAACTAATTTGGTCTCTAAGGTATGTTTTAATTGAGTCGGCGGAAAATAATCGTATTCAATAGCATAACCAGGACGAAAGAATTTCACGTTTTCGAAACCTGCTACCTGACGCAAAGCTTTAAACTGAATATCTTCAGGCAATGATGTAGAAAAGCCATTAATATAATATTCAACAGTATCCCAGCCTTCAGGTTCAACAAAAAGTTGATGCCTGTCCTTATCGGCAAAACGATTAATCTTATCTTCTATGGAAGGACAATATCTTGGTCCCAGACTTTGAATAGACCCGTTAAACATTGGCGATCTGTCAAAACCTTCGCGCAAAATATCGTGAACATCCAAACTAGTATAACTCATATGACAAGACCGTTGGGTTTTAAGCGGGCTTGTTTCATCTGAGTAAGAGAATTTCTCAGGAATTTCATCACCGGGTTGCTCAACCATTTTAGAGAAATCTAAAGATCGACCGTCAACTCTCGGAGGAGTTCCCGTCTTCATTCTGCCAGATTCAAATCCCAAATCCAACAGATCTTGCGTAATTCCGGTAGAAGCCCTTTCGCCCGCACGGCCACCGCCAAATTGCTTCTCACCAATATGAATCAAGCCATTTAAAAAAGTACCGTTAGTAAGAACTACGCTCTTACCCCTGATTTGTAATCCAAGCGAAGTTTTTACGCCTTTAATCTTACCATT
>CAXBDO010000197.1:0-5142 GCA_963974165.1 uncultured Aequorivita sp. | reverse complement strand
GCATTTGGACTGAATTCGGAATCAAAAAGCAAGCACTGCAGGACGAAATCTCCCAATAATTTTTAAGTTGTTTGCTTGGTGCTTTCAGCTAAATGATGCTCCAGAAAAGGTTTCAGTTTTGAAATAATCATTTCAGGAGTTAGTTTTAGATACAACGACTCTGGATTAGCTTCAATTTTCTTTCGTTCCTCTGGGGTAAAGCTTTTAAATAAATCTGGTTGTTTTTCCAAAAGATGGATGGATTGATGGAATTTTCCATCCTCAAAACTGTTCCAGGCATCTTTGTCTATATACGGCGAATAAACTGTAAAGGTTGGTTTTTTCAGCGCTTTTGTAATGTGCACACTGCCGCCTTCATTACTCACTAATAATTTACATTGGTTCATTAAAACCGCAAAATCGCGTATTGAATCGGCGTAAATGTCCAGATTTATTTGCTCTTTAAAGGCGCACATTTCATAGATTTTCAACGCTTCACTTTTTTGATGTGGCGCGTAGTTAAATAGAATTGTAACATTATAATTCTCAGTAATAAAATCTACAATCTGCGCAATATATTCATACGGCATACTTTTTTGCGGCGTGCTTCCCAAAACGCCAAGCATAAGTACTGGACGGCTTATTTCACTTAAATCAGTAGCTTTAAGTTCTTCCTCAGTCAAAAATATCTTTGGCTCATAATCTGCATTTTTAAGGTGGAAAACAGCTTGAATTAAATTAATTCTATCTTCAATTCCACGGCCACAAGGCAAGGTGGCTTTTTTCTTGAAATTTACCGGATGGGTATAAAACGGAAGTTTCAATTTTTTGTGGGCGCGCTTAAAGCCAATTCTATATTCGGCGCCGCTTAAAAGGCAAATCATTCGGCTTTGGAATTTCGCATACGGATCAAAAATAATATCGAAATGCTCGCCCCGTAATTGCATAATGGTTTTAAACAAATTTGGAATTTGCTTCAGCTTCTTTTCGTCTACGGAAATAATTCTGTCTATATTGGGATTATTCTCCAACACGCCGATAGTATAGTTATAGGCTAAAAATGAAATTTCACTATCCGGAAATACTTTTTTAATATTGTTGGCAATAACAGAGCTTAACAGCACGTCGCCAATTCTTTTGTTTTGTATTAGCAGTATTTTCTTCATATAGATTACCTTCGCAAAATACCTTTTTTGGTTTTATGTTTTTTAAAAATGACTGAGAATTTTGTAATTCATCCCGACTATTCGCAAATGGCTGCAAAGCTAAGCGATGTACTGCATCATTTCTCTAAAAAAGGTGAATTCGTTACCAAGGGCGAACGCAATGTTATAAAAATGGTGAAAATTGACGGATGTTCGTTGAACATCAAAAAATTTAAAAATCCCAACGCCGTTCAATCCCTAGTATATCGATTTATTCGCAAAAGTAAGGCGAAGCGCTCTTTTGAATTTGCCTCGAAATTAATTAAGTTCGGCATAGACACACCTTTCCCCATTGCTTATCTGGAATGTTTTAATGGTGGGCTGAAAGAAAGTTTTTATGTTAGCGAACAGATTAATTACGATTTCGATTTTCGCGAACTTATCCATAATCCGCAATTTAAAAAGCGCGAAGAAGTTTTAAGACAGTTTACGCAATTTACCTTTAAGCTTCACGAAAATGGGGTTAATTTCTTGGACCATTCCCCGGGTAATACCCTAATTATGGACAACGGAAACGACAATTATAAATTTTATCTAATTGATTTAAACCGAATGCGCTTTGAAAATATGACTTTTGAGAAGCGTATGCATAACTTTCGCAGACTGTGGCTTTCAAAAACTATGGTTAAAATTATGGCTTCGGAATACGCCAAACTCTACGGCAAAACTTTTGAAGAAACCCATGCCATGATGCTTCAATACAGCAGAAAATTTCAAAAAGCCAAAAACAGTAAAAAATTGCGCAGACAGAAGCGGAAACTGGTTTAAATTTTTCAACCTATTAGTTTCTAATAGTGGTTAGCCTCATTCAAAGTGGCACTTCCCTCATTCCTTATTTTATTGGGCCTTTCACTATGGTAGTTTTACTTCAAGTTTAACACAAATACCATATTATGAAAGCACTATTCACATTTTTAGCCATTGCGTTGCTGGGGTTCCAGCTGCACGCACAAACCGTTTCTATTAGTGGCACAGTAACAGATGACAGCGGACTCCCACTACCGGGAGCTAACATTATAATTAAAGGCACCAGTTGGGGAACCCAAACAGATTTTAATGGTATTTATACTATTCAAGCACAGATAGGGCAGATTTTGACTTATTCGTACGTGGGCTTCGACACGAAAGAAGTAAAGATTAAACAAGCTGGAGAAATAAATGTAACACTTAGTCCCGGATCTTCATTGGATGAAGTTGTTGTTACGGGTTATTCTGGCAGTAATGATGCCATTAAAAAAGCGATGGGTTATGGCGTAAGGCGAAATAACCAGAATACAGAACAATTACAGGGCAAAGCGTCAGGGGTAAAGATTAGAGGCTCAGCTTCAATCAATGTTTCTGGGAACTACGAAAGCAAAAATTACGTTTCCGAAAATGAATCTTACGGCCCCATTAACGAAAATATTTTTAAAAGTGTAGGCACGGCGCCGCTTTCTACATTTTCAATCGATGTTGATAAAGCGGGCTATAGCAATATTCGCCGAATGTTGAACAATGGGCAGCAAGTGCCGGAAGATGCCGTGAAAATTGAGGAAATGGTAAATTATTTTGCCTATAACTATCCGCAACCCATAGGCAAAGATCCCTTCTCAATTACTGCCGATATAGTAAATTCTCCTTGGAATGCGGAAACAAAGCTGGTAAGAATTGGATTAAGGGGGAAGGATATTTCCTTGGAAAATGTGCCGCCTTCAAACCTGGTATTTCTCTTGGATGTTTCCGGTTCTATGAACGATACTAACAAATTGCCTTTGCTGAAAGCTGCATTAAATGTCTTGGTAGATAAGCTTCGTGATGAAGACAAAGTATCAATAGTAGTATATGCCGGCGCTGCAGGGCTGGTTTTGCCCCCCACTTCTGGCGGACAAAAAGAAACCATTCGCCAAGCAATTGAAAATTTAAGTGCGGGAGGTTCCACTGCCGGCGGCGCTGGGATTGAATTGGCTTATAAAATTGCAACAGAAAATTTTAGTGAAGGCGGTAATAACCGTGTAATCTTAGCAACAGATGGCGATTTTAACGTAGGTAAATCCAGCGATCGTTCCATGGAAAACCTGATAGAAGAGAAAAGAAAAAGCGGAGTGTTTTTAACCTGTTTGGGTTTTGGAATGGGTAATTACAAAGACAGCAAACTTGAAACCTTAGCCGATAAAGGCAATGGCAACCACGCTTATATTGATACAATGCAAGAGGCACAAAAAGTGCTGGGAACAGAGTTTTTTGGAACGCTATATACAATTGCAAAAGATGTAAAAATTCAAGTAGAATTTAATCCGGCAAAAGTTCAAGCTTACCGTTTAATTGGTTACGAAAACCGTTTGCTGAACGATGAGGACTTTAAAGACGATACCAAAGACGCCGGCGAATTGGGAAGCGGCCATACCGTTACCGCTTTATATGAAATAATTCCCGTTGGAGTGAAGAGCAAATATTTGAAAGATGTAGCCAATTTGAAATACACCAAACAGACTAACCAGAATTTTAGTGACGAAATGCTAACGGTGAAATTTCGCTACAAAGATCCTGCTGGCGACGTAAGCAAGCTGATTACAAAAACGGTGAAAGATGATAATAGTTCGATAGAAAGCGCCAACGACGACCTTAAATTCTCGGCAGCAGTAGCGCTATTTGGGATGCAGCTTCGCAATTCAGAGTTTATAAATACTAAAAACAAAGAAGACGTTATTGCCTTGGCCGAGGAAGGAAAAGGGAGCGATAATGACGGTTACCGTGCCGAATTTATCCGTCTGGTAAAAAGCAGCAAATAATTTAGAAAATTGTTTTTGTGAAGTGGTTTGGTTTTTTGGAAAGAGCGCGAAAGCGCTCTTTTTTAATAATTCACATAAACCCAACCAATAAAGGCCTTTGGGTATTTGGGATCGTTTAAAACCAAAACGTAATAATAGGTGCCCACGGGAACAAGATTTCCGTTAAACAATAAACCTTGGGTGGCTATGCCATCCCAATAGCCGTCTACATTGCGGGCAGTGTGTATTAAATTCCCTTCGCGGGTGTAGATATTCAATTCAAAATTTTCATAGATATTCAGCAGGTTGCTTATTTCAAAAGCGTCATTAATTCCATCGCCATTGGGCGAAAAACCTTGTGGAATAAAAGGCGCACAATTTTCCGTAGTCAATAAAAAAGAAGCAATTGCAAAACAGATTTCATTCTCCAAACGTACATAAATTGTTTGCGGATCGCTATTGTTTTGATAAGTTGAAGGATTACCAATGGCATTTGTATTTGCCATGGCATCTTCCATAATTGTGAAATATTGTACCACATCGTCCTGCCCCGTTCTTATTAATTCATCCTGTACCGTTAAATCGAAAATAGCCGTGTCAAAACCAAGGTCACATTCCAATAGATCTGGAAGATTGGGAATTGGAGGAATACTTTCAAAAGTAATAGTTTGTGTAAACGAATTGTTATTCTCCCGAAGCTCCTCTACCATTCCATTGCCATTGCCGTCATCATCTACCACGGCGGTAATTGTAAAGGTGTCGGGTAAATTATCTGAAAGCAATAATTCTACCTCGCCAGCTTCGCTGCCGCCAATGGGAATAGCTTGTTGGGTTTGTGAAAGCCCCAGTAAAACGGTGTCGCTATAAAATGCTATGGAAGTATTGGCAGGTAGCGGCCCAGTTGCTTCTATATTAAAAACGGTATAAGGTAACAGCAGTGCCCTATCCCTACAGGCCGAAACCTCTTGAATTTCAATAGTAGCGTCTGGTAAAGGGCAGGAAAGTACTTCTACAGTAAAACTGTCTATTAGAAAACAATCTGGGTTTGAAACGCGAATGTAAATTGTTTGCGGGTTTTCCGTATTCTGAAAGTTTTCAGGATTTTCAATTGGGTTGACGTTGTTTTGGGCATCGATTTCTGATAGATGGAAATTCAAATTGTAAATTGGATCAATTTCTGAAGTGGCTTCGGTTAAATCAAAAAACTCTTC
>CAXBDO010000196.1:0-5149 GCA_963974165.1 uncultured Aequorivita sp. | reverse complement strand
GTACAGGAAATTTTTGGTGGGCTGCACCCCGATAGAAAACCAAAGGCTTCTACTTTCGAAAATAAATATAAGTATCAGGAAATGCTTGTAGAAAAGAACATTACCCTCTACTCTACCTGCGAACACCATTTACTGCCTATAGTGGGGAAAGCACATATATCTTATATCTCTAACGGTAACGTGGTTGGTCTTTCAAAAATGAACCGGATTGTAGATTATTATGCAAAACGTCCACAAGTTCAGGAACGCCTTACTATGCAGATTGTAAAGGAACTTCAGGAAGTCTTGAATACAGATGATGTGGCTTGCGTAATTGACGCAAAGCACCTTTGTGTAAATTCCCGTGGAATTCGTGACATAGATAGCAGCACCGTTACTAGCGAATTTGGTGGCGCCTTCAAAAAAGCCGAAGTACGCCGCGAATTTTTGGATTATATAAAGCTGAACACAGAATTTTAAACAGAACTTCAAAAATTCAAGTACCAAAATCCAAAAACATTTTTAAACTCCGAAAAATCAGAAATTAAATAAATTCCAAATTTCAAGTTTTGAAAATATTTGGTTGAAACTTGAAACAAGAAACCTGAAACTTTGAAACAGCAAGACCTTTATATATATAATTCCCTTTCAAAAAGCAAAGAAAAATTCGAACCAATTCACGAAGGCGCAATTGGAATGTACGTTTGTGGCCCCACCGTTTATAGTAACGTGCATTTAGGGAATTGCCGCACCTTTCTTTCCTTCGATTTAATTTTTAGGTATTTGAAGCATTTGGGATACAAAGTGCGATATGTTCGAAATATTACAGATGCAGGACATTTGGAAAATGATGGCGAGAGTGGCGACGATCCTATTTTGAAAAAAGCACGTTTGGAGCAATTGGAACCAATGGAAGTTGTTCAAAAATATACCGTAGATTTTCACACCATAATGGCAAAGTTCAATGCGCTACCCCCGAGTATTGAGCCTACGGCCACTGGGCACATTTACGAGCAAATTCATATAGTTGAAAAAATTATTGAAAAAGGTTTTGCGTACGAAAAGAACGGCTCTGTTTATTTCGATGTTTTAAAATTCAACGAATCCAATAATTACGGTAAGTTAAGTGGAAGGAACATTGAAGATATGATTGCCAATACCCGCGAATTGGCAGCACAGACCGATAAGAAAAATCCTCAGGATTTTGCGCTTTGGAAAAAAGCCGAACCGCAACATATTATGCGTTGGCCTTCCCCCTGGAGCGACGGGTTCCCGGGTTGGCACTTGGAATGTACCGCAATGAGCACCAAATATTTGGGCAACCAATTCGATATTCACGGCGGGGGGATGGATTTAAAATTCCCACACCACGAATGTGAAATTGCACAAGCCGAAGCGTGCAATCATGTTACTCCAGTAAATTATTGGATGCACGCAAATATGCTTACGCTTAACGGCAAAAAAATGTCAAAATCTACCGGAAACTACATTTTACCGAATGATATGTTTACCGGTGAAAACAATGTATTGAGCAAGCCCTTCTCGCCTACGGTTACCAAATTTTTTATGTACCAGGCGCATTACAGAAGTATTTTAGATTTTAGCAGTGACGCTTTGGAAGCTTCGGAAAAAGGTTTCAACAGACTAATGGATGCATACAGATTGCTTCCAAATTTAAATGCTTCCGGAAATAGCAGTATTGACATTGAAAGCTGGAGAAAAGCTTGTTATGAGGCTATGAACGACGATTTTAATAGCCCCATTTTAATAGCCCATCTTTTTGAAGCCGTAAAATTTGCAAATGCAATTAAGGAAGGAAAAGAAACTATTTCTGCAAAAGATCTAGAGTTGCTGCAAAAAACTTTGCACGATTTTCTGTTTGAAGTACTAGGCCTGGAAGACAGCGCCTTGGAAAATTCTCAGGATGGCGAAAAACTTTCGGCAGCTGTTGAATTGCTTATCCTATTAAGAAACCAAGCACGGGCCGATAAGGATTTTGCCATGAGCGATAAAATTCGCGACGAGTTGGCTTCAAAAGGAATTCAACTGAAGGACGGAAAGGATGGCACCACTTTTTCATTAAATTAAATACTTCCGAGCGCCTTAAATGGAGAAATAAATATGAAAAAAATTCTCACTTATCCCTTCATTTTACTCATTAGGGGATATCAAAATTTTATTTCGCCATTTACACCCGATTCATGCCGCTATGCGCCCACCTGTTCGCATTACGCCGTGGAGGCTTTAAGAACGCATGGCCTTTTAAAAGGAGGCTGGCTTGCTGCTAAACGCATTGGCAGCTGCAACCCGTGGGGCGGCTCCGGTTACGACCCTGTTCCCCCTAAAAAGAAATAAACAATTGTTTAATAATACTTTTTCGCTTTTGTTATATTTACGGAGCGCTTTTAAAAATAATATATGCACTATTTAAGTTTTACCTGGAACCCTTCTGAAGGGTTTGATCTTGGCTTTTTTATGATTCGTTTCTACAGCCTAATGTTTGTAGTTGCATTTAGCTTGGGTTGGATTCTCACAAAAAAGATTTATGAAAGGGAAGGATTGCAGCAGGAAAAGCTGGATAGTCTATTTATTTATATGGTAGTCGCCGTTTTGGTTGGCGCGCGTTTGGGCCATGTTATTTTCTATCAGCCAGAACTGTTTGTGCAAGATCCTATTTCGGTTTTTCTTCCTATTAGTACCGTTCCAGAATTTGAATTTACCGGCTTTCAAGGGCTTGCAAGCCACGGCGCGGCAATTGCTATTTTAATTGCAATGTATTATTATACCAAAAACGTAATTAAAAAACCGTTTATGTGGATTATGGATCGCATTGTTATTGCGGTAGCTGCCGGTGGAACCTTTGTGCGAATCGGGAATTTTTTAAATTCTGAAATTATTGGAAAACCATCGGGCGATTTCCCATTGGGGGTCCGTTTTGTGCAGGAAGGTATTACCAAGCGAGAAGCCGTACAGGCCACGGGCGTACCGGACCCAAGCCAAGCTTATGACACCATTGTACACAATCCTCAATTTGTAGATTTATTGAACAGCGTTCCTTTTCGCCATCCGGCACAACTTTACGAAGCTGCGGGCTATGTTATTGTGTTTTTGGTTTGCTGGTACCTATACTGGAAAACTGAGCGAAGAAAGCAGATAGGCTACATATTTGGAGTGTTTTTAATTCTTCTTTTTATGGTGCGCTTTATTGTTGAATTTTTAAAAGAAAGCCAAGGCGGATTTGAATCTGCTCTGGGAGTGCTCTCTACAGGGCAATGGCTAAGTGTACCATTTGTTTTGGCCGGCATCTACATTATGTGGATGGCTTCAAAGAAAAGCCCCCTAGCCCAGGATGGGGGAATCTAACTGTTTTAAAAAAATATTTTGAATACAGGAATAGACATAACAAATATTCGTGTATTCGTGGTTATTCAAACTTCTTTTAAATGAAAAAATTACTTATTTCCGCAGCTATTGTTGCCTCAACACTGACGTTTTACAATTGCAAAGATGCGTCAACTTCAGAAGTTAAAAGTCTAACTCAAGAAATTACCTTCACCAAGGAAGGCGAATTGCAACTTTTTAAGGCTGAAAATGATTCCATAATTACAAGCTTGGACATAGAGATTGCAGACGACGATTATCAGACCGAAACCGGCCTTATGTACCGTCAATCAATGACCCAAAACCAAGCAATGCTTTTCGTATTTAAAAATATGCAGCCCCGTTCTTTTTATATGAAGAACACCCAGATTCCGTTGGATATTATTTATTTTAATGCTGAAAAGGAAATTGTAAGCATTCAAAAAAATGCTAAACCTCTGGATGAAACTTCGCTTCCATCACAAGCCGCTTCCCAATATGTATTGGAGGTAAATGCTGGCCTTTCCGATAAATGGAAGCTAGAAAAGGGCGATAAATTTAGCTTTACCACTTCCCCAAATAAATTATAGAAACTTCAATATAAAAAAAGCCCCCTAAGCATTTTTAGCGAGCTTTTTTGATTTTTGTAATTCACTATAAAATCTCATTTCAGTAAAAACAAAAAGACCTTTCCACAATGGAAAGGTCTTTTTTTAATTATTCAGAAGTACGGTAGCAATTATGCCTCTAGGGCTGCTTCCTCTTCTTCTTTTTTATCCATTAAATCTTCAACTTTTTTGCGCTTAATGGTATCATACATTACCGGGGTTGCGATAAATAATGACGAATAGGTACCTACTACAATACCCACAATAATTGCAAACAGTAGGCCTCGAATAGATTCTGCCCCGAAGAAGAACATACTCAACAACACGATAAGCGTGGTGAAAGAGGTATTTAAGGTTCTACTTAAGGTGCTGCTTAAAGCCAAATCGATAATACGGTTCATTTTCCAGCTTGGGTGCTCGTTAAAATATTCACGAATACGGTCAAATACAATTACCGTATCGTTCAACGAGTATCCAATTACCGTAAGGATTGCCGCAATGAATGCCTGGTCAATCTCCATGCTGAATGGCATAAACTTGTAGGTTAATGAGAATACACCCAATACAAGCAATACATCGTGGAATACGGCCGCAACCGCACCCAAACTAAATTGCCATCTTCTAAAGCGCAATAAGATATAAAGGAACACAACTACCAATGATCCAAATACCGCCCAGAACGAATCTTTCTTAATATCGTCTGCAATGGTAGGACTTACTTTATAGTACTCCATTCTACCAATAGTTTTTCCTTCGCCATCGCCCACATAGTCATCATATGTCATGCCAGCTGGGAAATCCTTCTTAACGGTTTCAAAGATCATTCTTTCAATTTCCTCATCAACCTCGGTTCCTGTTTCGTCTACCTTATATTTCGTAGTAATTTTTAACTGATTCTCGCCTCCGTAGGTTTTTGCTTCCGCACTTCCAAAGGTTTCAATTAGGTTACTTTGAATTTCCTGTGAGTTTACATCCTTCGCAAAACGAACGGTGTATGTACGTCCACCAACAAAATCAACCCCTTGGTTAAGACCATTGGTGAATAATGAGGTAAGACTGATTAAAATCATTACTCCAGAAAAGATATAAGCAACCTTACGTTTTTTCAAGAATTGAACGTGAACGTTGGTGAAAAGATTTTTTGTTATTGAAGTAGAGCACGGCAATGATTTTCCGTTTTTAGTATAGCTGTCAATAAACAA
>CAXBDO010000195.1:0-5168 GCA_963974165.1 uncultured Aequorivita sp. | reverse complement strand
TCCACCTACAAGAATAACTTCATCTATATCGCTCTTAGTTAAACCTGCAGCTTTCATTGCAGTTTCACAAGGCTTCATTGTTCTTTTTACAAGATCGTCAATTAACTGCTCGAACTTAGCGCGGGTTAATGTTTTAACCAAGTGCTTTGGTCCGCTAGCGGTTGCAGTAACGTATGGCAAGTTGATTTCTGTCTGTGCAGCAGAAGAAAGTTCAATTTTTGCTTTTTCAGCAGCTTCTTTCAAACGTTGCAATGCCATAGGGTCTTTACGAAGATCGAAGTCTTCCTCAGCCTTAAAGTCGTCTGCCAACCAGTTAATAATTTTTTGATCTACATCATCACCACCTAAGTGAGTATCACCATCTGTAGCAAGTACTTCAAAAACGCCATCACCTAATTCAAGGATACTAACATCGTGCGTACCACCACCAAAATCGAATACTACTACTTTCTGGTCTGTTCCTTTTTTGTCTAGACCGTAAGCAAGTGCAGCTGCAGTTGGCTCGTTAATAATACGCTCTACTTTAAGACCGGCAATTTCACCAGCTTCTTTGGTTGCGTGACGCTGACTATCGTTAAAATATGCAGGTACAGTAATTACCGCACGGGTTACTGCCTGACCTAAATAGTCTTCAGCAGTTTTCTTCATTTTTTGAAGAATCATTGCGCTCAATTCCTGTGGCGTATATAAACGACCGTCGATATCTACACGGGCAGTATCGTTATCGCCTTTTACTACTTTATATGCAGCGCGTTCTGCTTCCGATTTAGATTCGGAATATTTGTTCCCCATAAATCTTTTTATGGAGCTAATGGTCTTTGTAGGGTTAGTAACAGCCTGACGTTTTGCAGGGTCACCAACTTTAATTTCACCGCCTTCCACAAATGCAATTACGGAAGGAGTTGTTCTTTTTCCTTCGGCATTAGGAATAACCGTTGGCTCGCTACCTTCCATTACGGCAACACAAGAGTTGGTTGTACCTAAGTCGATTCCAATTATTTTACTCATAATAATATTGTTTGATGTTTATAGTTTATTGATATATATTCTAATTTTCGTTTTCTATAAGTCAATGATTGTGCCAGCGCAAAGTTTATGACAGGATGGCAGAACCTTAAATAGAAAAAATTAATTAGTAGATTTACCGCCCTAACCATCAAAAATGAAAGCACGTTTAAGTAGGACGAACCCCGTAGTTGTTGGGCTGGCAAGCGGGCTTTATCCATTTCTATATAATTATTATTCAAATTTTACACTTGTAGATTCCTGGGAACAGCTCTTCTTCTTTGTAGGTTTCTTTCTTTTAATTCCCGTTTTAATTAATAGCGCCTTATTTCTTGCCTCTAAAAAAATAGATTTTATAGGAAAAAACTATTGGCTGCTATTATCCATTTCAAATATTGTTGGCTTTGCCTCCTTGCTTACATTTAGCATACTTGGCCCAAAGAAAAAGCTGATACTATTGGTAATTATATTGGTTTTCGGCCTTGCTTTTTTGCTGAAGAAGCATTTAAAAAAGGTAGTGCTATTGCAATATATACTTGCCCTTATAGTCGCATTCCAATTAGGGTTTTATATTGTAAACAACCTAAATTTTTCTACTGCATGGAAACAGTTGCCAGATAATATTGAAGAAGCTTCATTTAAGAAAAAACCGAATGTTTATATAATTCAGCCAGATGGCTACGCCAATGCCGGTACCTTAAAAGGACCTCCATATAACTTTGACAATAGCGCGTTTGAAAATTTTTTAACCGAAAAGAATTTTAAGATCTATCCAAATTTCAGAAGCAATTATTCAAACACCGTTACTTCAAATAGTTCGATGTTTGCGATGAAACATCACTATTATAAAAATCCAAAACCTAGTTCAAGGGAAGCACACGGCCTTCGAAAAAGTATTGCTGGTAATAATGCCGTAATTTCCATTTTCAACAATAATAATTATAAAACTTCCCTCTTAATTGAATCGCCCTATATTATTGTAAATAGGCCTAAATTGGCTTATGATTATTGCTCAATTCCTTATAGTGAACTGTCCTATCTGTCCCGCGGCTTTGATATGAATGTAGATGTAACTGTTGAATTGGAAAAGGCTATTAAGGCGAATAAAAATGAATCTAATTTTTATTTTGTAGAAAAAATTCTGCCTGGCCATATTCCCGTTCCAAAAAGTGAATCTGAAGGCAAGGAAATAGAAAGAGAAAATTACCTCGATAATTTAGAAAAAGCAAATGTTTGGTTAACACAGATGGTTAACCTAATTACCGAAAATGATCCTTCTGCGCTGGTAGTAATTGTGGCCGACCACGGCGGATATGTGGGATTTAATTATACGGGCGAACTGAAAAGAAAAGTGACCGATCCAAGTCTTGTCAATTCAATTTTTGCCAGCACCCTCGCCATTCGATGGCCCAATAATGAAGTGCCCGAATTTGATTCAAAATTGAAAACGAACGTCAATTTATTTCGGGTTTTAATTTCTTACTTAAGCCAAAACGAAACCTATCTTCTACCAAAGGAAAAAGACGCAAGTTTTTTAATAGTGGAAGAGGACACGCCTTTTGGGGTGTATAAGGTTATTGAAGGAAATGGTGGGATTACTTTTGAGAAGGTGAAGGGTTGATTTGGTTTCAGGTTTCTGGTTTCAGGTTTCAGGTTGCAGGTTGCAGGTTGCAAGTTGCAGGTTTAAAATTTGGGATTTGGGATTTGGGATTTGGAAATCGGGATTTATTTGAAATTCATAATCCATAATTCCCAATTCATAAATAAATAAGATGTTATCTTTGTTTTCAAAAGAAATTTAAATGGAAAGTATCAGTGTTTTCGATATGTTATCTATAGGCGTAGGGCCTTCTAGTTCGCACACCTTAGGGCCTTGGCGCGCAGCTTTGCGATGGATTGGGGAATTAAAAGACCAAAAGCAATTTGAGGAAGTAGCCGCAATTACCATCGACCTTTATGGCTCGCTTTCCTTGACCGGAAGAGGACACGCAACAGACATTGCCCTAATGCTGGGACTTACAGGTTTTGACCCCGAAACTTTTCCTATTGAAAATATTGAAAAAGAAATAGAATTTATAAACACTGAAAATAAAATTAAGCTTAATGGCGAATTGGAAGTGCCATTTTTTCCGAAGGAAAATATAATATTCAACCGCAAATTTCTCGACTTCCACCCAAACGGGATGACCTTTAGGGCTACCTTCAAAAATGGCTCTAAAAAATCTTCTTCCTTTTATTCCATAGGCGGCGGATTTACTGTTAAGGAAGAACGAAAAAATAAGAAAATGAAACTGGAGAAATTTTCGCATTTCCCCTTCCCTATTGAAAAAGGCACCGAACTTTTGGCGTATTGCAAAGCCGAAGGAAAAAGCATTTCGGGCATAGTTCTAGAAAATGAAAAATCGCTTAGAAGTGAAGCCGAAATAAACGAAGGCCTAAAAAGAATCTGGGAAGTTATGCTGGATTCAATGTACGTGGGCGCACATACCGAAGGTATTTTGCCAGGCGGACTGAATGTTACACGCCGTGCCTATGCGATGAACAAAAATTTAATTGGGGAACACAGTTACACCAATGCGGAAGAATGGATAGCTGCTATAAGAAACACCGAAGTAAAATTTAGGCAAATATTAAAATGGGTTTCCTGCTTTGCCTTGGCGGTAAATGAGGTTAATGCATCACTCGGCAGAGTTGTAACCGCGCCAACCAACGGAAGCGCCGGGGTTATTCCCGCGGTGATTTTATATTATATGGTAATTGAAAATCACGATGCCGATTTTGAGGATGTGCGCAAGTTTTTACTTACGGCCGGCGAAATAGGAAGTATTTTCAAAAAAGGAGCAACAATATCTGCAGCTATGGGCGGCTGCCAAGCTGAAATTGGCGTATCATCGTCTATGGCAGCAGGAGCACTTTGCGAATTGATGGGCGGAACTCCAGAGCAGTGCCTAATGGCCAGTGAAATTGCAATGGAGCATCACTTAGGTTTAACTTGCGACCCTATAGCTGGCTTGGTGCAAATTCCTTGCATTGAACGTAATGCAATGGGCGCCATTAAAGCTATCAATGCCTGTGAAATGGCCTTGGACAGCGACCCGAGCAAAGCAAAAGTACCTTTTGATAAGGTTATTGCCACTATGTGGGAGACCGCGAAAGATATGACTTCAAAGTATAAAGAAACCAGCGAAGGTGGCTTGGCAGTACAGGTGAATATAAGCGACTGTTAAACTCTCCTTTTAAAATTCGGCATACTAAGGACGTTATTCTTACTTTTGCCAATAAATTCAATCAGACTATGAGCACAGCTAAAAAAGAATACAAGCGCATTACCACCAAAACTTTGGTGGATATGAAAAAGAAAGGCGAAAAAATCTCTATGCTCACAGCTTATGATTTTACTATGGCGAAGATTGTAGATAGCGCAGGCATAGATGTAATTTTGGTTGGCGACTCCGCTTCCAACGTTATGGCTGGCCACGAAACTACTTTGCCAATTACCTTAGACCAAATGATTTACCATGCGGCTTCCGTAGTTCGCGCAATTGAGCGCAGTTTAGTAGTAGTGGATCTGCCTTTTGGCAGCTACCAAAGCGATCCGAAGGAGGCGCTTCGTTCCGCGATTCGAATTATGAAGGAAAGCGGCGGACACGCCGTTAAATTGGAAGGCGGAAAAGAAGTAAAAGAATCCATTAAAAGAATTTTAAATGCCGGGATACCCGTAATGGGCCATTTAGGATTAACCCCCCAATCCATTTATAAATTTGGAACATATACAGTTCGCGCCAAAGAGGAAGAAGAAGCCGATAAGCTTTTGGAAGATGCCATTTTATTGGAAAAAACAGGCTGTTTTGCCATCGTTTTGGAAAAGGTGCCCGCTAAACTTGCCCAAGCAGTTGCCGAGAAAATCAGCATACCAGTAATTGGTATTGGTGCCGGTAATGGGGTTGATGGCCAAGTATTGGTAACTCACGATATGATTGGAATGACACACGAATTTAATCCGCGTTTTTTAAGACGTTATTTAGATCTTTATACCGAAATGAAATCTGCCTTTGGCCAATATAGCGCCGATGTTAAAAGCGGCGATTTCCCAAATGAAAACGAACAATATTAATTATATTTTTGGATTTTTGGAAGCTTAGATTTTTTGACTTTCCACATCC
>CAXBDO010000194.1:0-5175 GCA_963974165.1 uncultured Aequorivita sp. | reverse complement strand
ACCGCTTATTCCCCATTAGGATCTGGAGATCGCTCCCAAGCTATGAAAGGCGAAGATGAACCAAATATGATGGATATTGAAACACTTAAGGAAATAGCCAGGGACAGAAGTGCTATTGTGCCGCAGGTTTTAATTGCGTGGCATAACCATAGAGGATGTGCAGCCATTCCAAAATCAACAACCAAAGATCATATTATTGCTAATTTCAAAGCTGCCGATGTTTCCTTGACAGATGCCGATATGAAGAAGATTTCAAAATTGGACCGTCATTACAGATACATAACCGGGAAGTTTTTTGAGGAACCTTCAAAAGGATATGAAAATATTTATGATGAATAAGTTATACCGTCCTTTCGAGGTGGCATCCATTCCCCCGAATGGTCAACTCTAACTCATACTAAATAAAAAAAGCTCCCAAAGGAGCTTTTTCTATTTATAACATTGGCATTCCCTTTCGGGGGTTCGGGACGTTCTCTATTTTGCTATATTAACCGCCCTTGTTTCTCGGATAACCGTAACTTTCACTTGTCCTGGATACGTCATATCTGTCTGGATTTTTTGTGAAATTTCAAAGGAAAGTTGTGCTGCTTTTTCGTCGCTTACTTTATCGCTTTCAACCATGACACGAAGTTCACGTCCGGCTTGAATGGCATAAGCTTTATTTACACCGCCAAAACCAAAGGCAATATCTTCTAAGTCTTTCAAACGCTGAATGTAAGAGTCTAACACTTGACGTCTTGCTCCAGGTCTAGCACCGCTAATAGCATCACAAACTTGAACGATTGGCGAGAGCAAACCGGTCATTTCAATTTCATCGTGGTGTGCTCCAATAGCATTGCAAACTTCAGGTTTTTCACCGTATTTTTCCGCCCATTGCATTCCTAAAAGTGCGTGTGGCATTTCTGTTTCCATTTCGGGTACTTTTCCTATATCGTGTAGCAGTCCGGCACGTTTGGCCAATTTCGCATTTAGGCCAAGTTCGGCAGCCATTACGCCACAAAGTCTTGCAACCTCGCGGGAGTGATGCAATAGGTTTTGACCATAGGAAGAGCGATATTTCATTCGGCCCACTGCTTTTATAAGTTCAGGATGCAGACCGTGAATACCTAAATCGATAACGGTACGCTTCCCAACTTCAATAATTTCTTCCTCAATTTGCTTGGTGGTTTTTTGTACCACTTCTTCAATACGTGCTGGATGTATACGGCCATCTGTAACCAATTTATGCAGCGATAAACGGGCAATTTCTCTTCTAACCGAATCGAAACATGAAAGAATAATTGCTTCAGGCGTATCATCAACAATAATTTCCACACCAGTAGCGGCTTCAATGGCACGAATATTTCGTCCTTCCCGGCCTATAATTCTACCTTTAACATCATCGCTCTCCAAATTGAAAACAGACACGCAATTTTCAACAGCTTCTTCGGTACCAATACGTTGAATTGTATTTATAATAATTTTCTTGGCTTCCTGTTGGGCTGTCATTTTTGCCTCTTCCATGGAAGTCTGTACAAACGCCATAGCCTGCGATTTTGCTTCGTCCTTAAGGCTTTCCATTAGGTGGCTTTTCGCGTCTTCGGCGGAAAGGCTACTAATAACCTCCAACTGTTCTATTTGGCTTCTGTGCAGTTTTTCTACTTCGTTCTGCTTTTTTTCCAGAATTGAAATCCGCTCGCTATAATCTGCTTTTTTTTCCTCCAATTCAGCGCTAAGCTTTTTAGTTTTTGCCAGCTCGCTGGATACGATAGATTCCTTATCGCGGGTTCTTTTCTCTGCTTCCGAAATCTTTTTATCGCGGTTTAGAATAACCTTTTCGTGCTCAGATTTTAGTTCCAAAAATTTCTCTTTGGCTTGAAGAATTTTATCTTTTTTAATTGTTTCGGCTTCAGATTTAGCCTCTTTTAAAATTGAAGATGCACTCTTTTTTGCTCTTTGTATTAGCTGCGATGCATTGTTGCGCTCCAAAATCTTTGCAATAAAAAAACCGATCGAAACCCCTACAATTACGCCTATTACAGGTATTATTATTTCCATTATTTGTCGAATTATATATATAAAAAAAGCCTACATCAATATATTTATTTTGAATAAACTCCTTTAAAGAATGTTTAGGGCTAACAAGCTGATCAAGTATCCGCTCAAAGACGGCTCGCTTTTACAACTTAAACTCACCCTTTTTAAAGAAATCGTGTTGAGTTTATCAAAAATTAGTATTAATGTAGGCAGTTACCTTATTTAATTTAAAGAACGTTATGACAATTGCTCCTGCAACAAACGGTCTAAAGCCTTAAGCTTTGCTTCCGTTTCCTGCGTGTCGCTGGAATTATCAATTTGTTTTTGCTCCACCTGGGCGGCAAATTGGAGGGCACACATGGCCAAAACATCCTGTTTGTCGCGAACGGCGTAACTTTGCTCGAACTTCTTAATCATAACTTCTATCTTTTTTGAAGCTAACCTTAAACCTTCTTCCTGAGAAGGGTTTATGGTTAGGGGGTAAACCCTATCCGCTATTGATAGTTTTATTTTTAATGGTTCGGCCATTGTTATATTTTTATTCAGAAAGTTGGCTTATGCAATGGTCAATTTCCCGAATTAGAGCGTTTATCTTGAGTTTAGTTTCTCGTTTATGTTGGTCGCTGCCGAGCATTGAATTTGCCAGCTTTAATGAGTTGCATTTTTCGGTCCAACCTTCAATTTCGTTTTCAAATTGTTGCTGTTTCGAGTGCAAATCTTTCAGTTCTTCTTCTAATGCTGCGTTGGCCTTACTTAAATTTTCATGCCTTTTTAACAGCTCGTTAATTCTACTTTCAAGAGAATCAACTATTTCAAAAAGATTGCTCATTAAAATCTGTGTTCAATACTTCTTTCACAAAGTTAGCATACCATCCCTAATACGCAAACAGTTTTCCATTATTTTTTGTATTATTGAAAAATAGTCACAATTATCCTGCTCTCTTCCCCGTTAATCATAGCGTATTCTTATTTTTGCCATATGAAGAAAATTTTAGCCACATTCTTATTATTTGGAACGCTCACCTACGCCCAGGACATTATTCCCACAGATTATTTTGCCAACCCACTTGATATAAATTTAATTTTATCGGGCAATTTTGGGGAAATGCGTGCAAACCATTTCCATAGCGGCCTTGATCTTAAAACCGACCAGCGTGAAGGGTTACCTGTTTTTGCCCCGGCAGATGGATATGTAAGCCGAATTAATGTACAGCATTATGGTTATGGCAAAGCGCTTTATATTCTTCACCCCAATGGTTACACTACGGTTTATGGGCATTTAAAAAGCTTTGCGGGCGATATAGAAAAATATGTAAAAGACACACAATACCGTCGGGAAACCTATGAAGTTGAACTTTTTCCGGAAAGCACCTTATTGCCAGTTAAAAAAGGAGATTTAATAGCCTATACGGGCAATACAGGCGGTAGCGGCGGCCCGCACTTACATTATGAAATTCGCGATTCTTCCCAAAGACCGATGAACCCCCTACTATTTGGAATTGATATACCAGACTCTAAAGAACCTATTGTTAGCGCGCTTTTTGCTTATCCAATTGGGGAAGACGCCCACGTAAACCAAAGCCAGAACAGGACCAAATTGCGCTTAAGCAAACAAAAGGATGGCACATATAAGGCCGAGAATCTTAAAGCTTTCGGTAAAATAGGCTTTGGAATATCAACTTATGATCAACAAGATGGAGCTTCCAACAAAAATGGAGCTTATAGAATTGAAACACATTTTAACGGGTCCGAAAAATTTGAAGTACTTTTCAATAAGTTTTCATTTTCAGAGACACGTTACTTAAATCGATATACAGACTATAATTATTATGAGACCAATAAAAGTATGGTGCAAAAGCTGTTTCGCGAGAGCAATAATCCGTTGAGCATTATTACCAAGGAAGATGAAAACGGATTTGTAAGCGTTAAAGACAGCCTTCAGTCTATTTACACTATTGAAGTTAATGATTTTAAGGGCAATAGAATGTTTATTTCCGTACCTATTGAAGGTGCAAAACTCGAGATTTTGGAGCCTAAGAATATTGAAAGAACAGACGATTATATTTTAGCAGACCACGCTACATCAATAACAAAAGGCAAATTCAGCATATATATACCCGCCAACAGCCTTTATGAAGACACTTACTTAAATATTAAAGATGAAGGCGAGGTATTAAAATTTCATGAAGATGTTATTCCCATTCACAGTAATATTTCAATAACGGCAGATATTTCATCATATTCCGAAGCCGATAAGGACAAATTATATATAGGAAAACTAAACTACCGCGGGCTTCCTAGCTATACTTCAACTACAAGAAATGGCGATAAATTAACGGCGAAGACCCGCACCTTCGGGGATTATACAATTGCTTCAGATACAACTCCGCCCGTAATAAAACCAGTCAATTTTTCTGAAGGAAAATGGATCAGCAACCAAAATTTTCTTCAAGTTAAAATAACGGACGATCTTAGCGGTATAAGCTCATATCGCGCAACTATCAACGATAAATTCATATTGATGGAATATGAGTACAAAAAAAACGTTCTAACTTATAATTTCAATGATAACGTAAATCTGGAATCAGAAAATAATTTGAAAGTTATTGTAATAGATAACGTTGGAAATAGTGCTACATTTGAAGCACAATTTTTCAGAAAACAACCCTAACCCTTGCTTTTGAAAACAATTAAACTACCGCTCACCCTGCTTTTCTTTTTTTTCGCAACGGTTGTATTCGCACAAAAGGCCACGATTCGCGGCGTTATTTTAGACGAATTCAACACTCCGCTTTCTGGCGTAAATGTTACCTATGAAAGCAATGGAACTATTTCAGATTTAAATGGTTATTATTTGCTTGAAATACCTTCCAACCAAGAAATTGAAGTTGTTTTTTCGCACGTAGGACATAAAAATGCTAGGTTGCGTTTTTATTTAAGTCCGAATGAAGACTATGAGCTAAATCCAGTTCTAAAAATAGACGTAGAACAAATTGCTGAAGTTGTAGTTTCGGGTCGCGAAAACCGCAGAATCGAAGGTTTAGTGAGCATCGAGCCAGAGGTTATCCGTAAAATGGTTGGCGCCAATGCAGGAGTTGAAAATCTTTTAAAATCACTTCCTGGCGTAAGCGGAAACGATGAACTTAGTACCCAATATGC
>CAXBDO010000193.1:0-5235 GCA_963974165.1 uncultured Aequorivita sp. | reverse complement strand
CCGTAATGGAAATAAATTCCCCCCTTCCGCTCGCAAATAAATTAGCGTGCATAGGGCCAACGCCGGGATAATCTAAGCCCGCCGAAATAGAGTAGGGTTCTGTTATTTGCCCATCTTGGGTCTGCATCAATAAAGTTTTACTGCCGTGAATTATCCCTACTTTTCCCAAAGCAGAGGTTGCCGCACTTTCACCACTATTAACCCCTTTTCCCGCAGCCTCAACCGCAATTATGCCTACTTCAGGAGTGTTTAAATAATTATAAAAAGCACCGGCCGCATTACTGCCGCCACCAACACAGGCCACAACAAAATCTGGATTTTCGCGAGCTTCTTTTTCCTGTAGCTGCAATTTTATTTCTTCAGAAATTACACTTTGAAACCGTGCCACCATATCTGGATACGGATGCGGCCCAACCACGCTACCAATAATATAATGGGTGTCTACCGGATTATTGATCCAATCGCGGATGGCTTCGTTGGTGGCGTCTTTTAAGGTTTTGCTACCACTTTTCGCGGGAATAACTTTGGCGCCCAACATTTTCATTCTGGCTACATTTGGCGCTTGGCGTTCAATATCAATTTCACCCATAAAAACAATACATTCCAATCCCATCAAAGCACAGACCGTGGCGGTTGCAACCCCGTGCTGCCCTGCGCCGGTTTCGGCAATAATCCGGGTTTTCCCCAGTCGTTTTGCCATTAAAATTTGCCCAATGGTATTGTTTACCTTGTGTGCGCCGGTATGGCAAAGATCTTCGCGCTTTAAATAAATTTTGGTATTGTATTTTTCTGAAAGACGCTTTGCAAAATAGAGCGGCGTTGGGCGGCCCACATAATCTTTCAACAATTGGTGGAATTCCTTCTGAAATGATTCCTCAGCCATTACGTTCAAGTAATTTTGACGCAATTCCTCAACATTTGGATAGAGCATTTCGGGGATATATGCTCCGCCAAATTCGCCATAATATCCTTTTTCGTTTACGTTATAGTCCATATTTTTTTAAAATTCAGTCTAGGTTCTTGTATCTTGCCTCTTGGTTCTTTTTAATCGTGATTCAAATTTTCCATAAATAATGCTAAGGCCGAAATATCTTTCTGGCCCGGTTCAATTTCAAATTTGCTGTTTACATCTATAGCGAATATTGGAAGGTCGGTTTGTAGTAATTCTTTTATTGAATCTACTTCTGCCAAACCAATCCCGCCGCTTAAAATGAATGGTTTATTTAAAGTGTAATTTTTTAAAACTTCCCAATTGAAAGTATACCCATTGCCGCCTTTTTCCTTCCCTTTTGTATCGAAAAGAAAAGCATCAACCTTATTTTGAAAAACGGATAATTGCTCAAAATCGAAATTGTCATCAATACTAAAAACTTTCCAAACCTGAATATTTTGATAATACAGCCTTAGATTGGCCCGTAAATCGAGCACATATTCTTTGCTCTCATCGCCATGAAGTTGAATTACATCCAGCGAATGTTCAATGCATAAAGCAATTACTTTTGAAATTGTTTCATCTACAAAAACCCCAACTTTTTTGACGCCTTCCGGCAACGGAGGAATTTCTTCCCCTTCAAAAAAGCGAGGACTTTTTTCATAAAAAATAAAGCCTACATAATCTGGGTGGAGTGCCGCAACCTGAGCAGTATTATGCTTCATTCCGCAGATTTTTAAAAGTGGTTTCATCTTAAATCCTCAATAAATTGTTTTGCCGTTTCGCCGGGATTATCGGTTTTCATAAAAGTTTCGCCAATTAAAAAACCTTCAAAACCTAATGTTCTCAAATCCTTAATAGTTTCAACTTCACTAATTCCGCTTTCGGAAATTTTTACAAAATCATCCGGAATTTGTTCCGAAAGTTTTTTGCTGATGTCAATATTCACCTTGAAATTTTTAAGATTTCTATTGTTCACGCCTATAATATCTACATTGGGCAAAATTGATTTTTGGAGTTCGGAAAGATTGTGGACTTCCAAGAGTACATCCAATTTTAAGCTTTTCGCCAAATGTGAAAATTGTTTCAGTTCTTCCACAGAAAGGCAGGCGGCAATTAGCAAAATGGCATCTGCGCCATAGGCTTTGGCTTCGTAAATTTGGTAGGGATCTACAATAAATTCTTTGCGGAGAATTGGAATTGTAACCGTTTTTTCAGCCAATAACAAATCATTTAACGAACCGCCAAAAAAGTTGGAATCTGTTAAAACTGAAATTCCGCAAGCCCCAGCGTCCTGATAACCTAAAACCACTTCGTGAAGCAAAACCTTATCGTTAATAACCGATTTGCTGGGCGAGCGTCGCTTGTGTTCAGCTATAATTCCTGTGGTCGATGCACGTAGGGCGGCCGCCAACGATTTTGTTTCCTTGGCAAACAATGGAAATTTTTCCAACAAACGCTTCGGGATGGCATCTTTTTTTGCCGCCACCTCTTTAAGCTTATAGGCCGTTATTTTATCTAATATGGTCATATTATTTCTGGTATTTTGTCGGTTCCAGCGCAGTGGAAAACTATTTGAAAAGGTCTCGACTGCGCTCGTCCTGACATTAATATTTTGATAATTGTTGCAAAGTTTTCAATGAAATCAATGCTTTTCCGGATTGTAATGATTCTTTTGCCTTTTCGAAACCTTGCAGAATTGAGCAATCTTCAACTGTTGAAATTGCCATTGCGGCATTGGCGCAAACCACGTTATTTTGAGCTTGCGTGCCCTTTCCATTTAAAATTTTCAGAAAAATTTCTGCCGATTCTTTAACCGTTTCACCTCCAAAAATGTCAGATTCCTGAATTTGTTTCACCCCGAAATCTTCCGCATTTAATATAGTTTCGGTATTCTTTGAAATTACCTTAGCTGGACCGGTAAGGGCAATTTCATCGTAACCATCTATGGCGTGTAATATTTTATAATTTTTATCGCTCTTTTGATAAAGATACCCATACATGCGCGCAAGCTCCAAATTGAAAACCCCAACTAATTGGTTTTTCGGAAATGCCGGATTTACCATGGGTCCCAGCATATTAAAAAAGGTTTTTACGCCAAGCTCCCTGCGGATTGGCCCCACATTTTTCATTGCGGGATGGAAAAGGGGAGCGTGCAGAATGCATATTCCCGCTTCATCTAAACTGCGCTTTAAAAAATCTTTGTCGTTGCTGAATTTTATTCCCAAAGCCTCCATTACGTTGCTGCTGCCGCTTACCGAAGAAACCCCGTAATTTCCATGTTTTGCAACTTTAATTCCCGCCCCTGCAGTTACGAAGGAAGCTAGGGTTGAAATATTAAATGTGTTCTTGCCATCGCCGCCAGTGCCACATAAATCTACAGTGTTGTATTCGTTAAAATCTACTGCCAGACAAAGGTCCAATAGAGCATCGCGAAAGCCTGCCAGTTCTTCCAAACTTACGTTCCGCATCATATAAACGGTTAAAAAAGCGGCAATCTGACTTTGGTTGTATTTGCCTTCCGAAATATTTACCAATACACTGCGCGCCTCTTCTTTTGTAAGTTGCTCGTGGTTTATCAGTCTGTTTAAAATATGTTTCATTTTTTTGAGTCGATGAGTTTATAAGTTTAGAGGTTTACGAGTTTGAAAATTACTGCAAACTGCTACTGAACACTGATTACTGACCACTGAACACTAATTTCCAGAGTCCTCCACCCAATTCTTAATAATCTGTTTTCCCATTGGTGTTAGTACGCTTTCGGGATGAAATTGTACGCCGCAAACATTGTAAAACTTGTGGCGAAGCGACATTATTTGTCCATTTTCATCGACCGAGGTTACTTGCAAAACCTCTGGAAATTCTTCCTTTGAAACCACCCAACTGTGGTATCGACCAATTTCAATTTCCTTTTCAAGCCCCTTAAAAAGGGGTTCGTCTTCCATTGTGATTGTTGCTGTTGTGGCAACGCCATGAAAAACCTTGCTCAGGTTTTCCAGCTTTCCGCCAAAAACTTCGCCTATGGCCTGTTGCCCCAAACAAACACCAAATATGGGTTTTGAAGAAGCGTATTTCTGGATTACGGCCTTAAGCAAACCTGCTTCATCCGGGATTCCAGGCCCTGGAGAAAGCAATATTTTATCGTAATGCTCCACTTCTTCCAAATCGAATTTGTCGTTTCGCAAAACAGTTACCTCGCAATCCAATTCCTCTAAATAGTGAACAAGATTGTACACAAAACTGTCGTAATTATCTATTACCAATATTTTCATATTTATATACTTTCAGCTAATTCCAACGCCTTTGTAAGGGCGCCTAATTTGTTATATACTTCCTGTAATTCGTTTTCCTCACTGCTTTCAGAAACAACTCCCGCCCCGGCTTGATAGTGAAGGGAGTGATTTTTACTTACAAAGGAGCGAATAATTATGGCATGGTTAAAATTACCTTTAAAGTCCATGAACCCAATGGCGCCGCCGTAAAACTCGCGACTTCTATTTTCATATTTTTCTAGCAATTGCAGGGCTTTATGTTTGGGCGCGCCACTTAGCGTTCCCGCCGGAAAAGTATCTGCAACAATCTGCATGGTGGGGGTTTTGGGGTTTTTTGTAGCCGTAACCTTGCTCACCAAATGAATAACGTGCGAGAAAAACTGCACTTCCCTATAGGTCTCTACCTTCACATTGCTACCGTGCCTACTTAAGTCGTTGCGGGCCAAATCTACCAACATTACATGTTCGCTATTTTCCTTTTTGTCTTCGGAAAGCTTTTTGGCGAGCTCGGCATCCTGTTCGTCATTTCCAGTACGTTTAAAAGTACCGGCTATAGGGTGAATTTCGGCAAGGTCGCCCTTCACAATCAACTGCGCCTCTGGGGAACTGCCAAAGATTTTGAAATTGCCATAATCGAAATAAAATAAATAGGGTGAAGGGTTCACACTGCGCAAAGCCCTGTAAACATTAAATTCATCACCCGTAAATTTTTGCGAAAACCTTTTGCTGGGTACAATTTGAAATACATCGCCCCGCAAACAATGTTCCTTGCATTTTCTAACCAATGCCTTAAAATCTTCGTCGTTTAAATTTGTAGTGCGCTCACCATCCCTTTGAAATGGATATTCCGCAAAACTTTTCGATTTTAAAATCTGTTCAATTTCGGCAATATTATTTTCGCCTTCATAACAATGCGCAAAAATATAGGCTTCATTATTAAAATGGTTTATGGCAATTATGTTTTGATATACCGCATAATATAGATCGGGCATTTCAAGATTTTCTTCTTTTTTTGAAAGTTCGATATCTTCA
>CAXBDO010000192.1:0-5276 GCA_963974165.1 uncultured Aequorivita sp. | reverse complement strand
CTGGCAACACGTCTGTTTTTGGTACAGAAGAGTCTAGGTTCGAGCCCTAGTGGGCCAACTTAAAATCCCAATCTTGAAAAAGGTTGGGATTTTTTATTTGCAGTAATACTTCCCTTTGATTTCTAAAGTATTGGCCCACGTGACCGTGGGTGGTTTAAATGCAAAAGCCGAAGGCATTTGTGTTTAAACCGTTCTTTTCTCCGCTTCCAATCTTAAAAAAGGTTGGGATTTTTTATTTGCAGTAATATTTTCCTTTGTTTTCGAGGCTATTGGCCCACGTGACCGTGGGTGGTTTAAATGCAAAGGCCGAAGGCGTTTGTGTTTAAACCGTTCTTTACTCCGCTTCCAATCTTGAAAAAGGTTGGGATTTTTTATTTGCAGTAATATTTCCTTTGTTTTCGAGGCTATTGGCCGACGTAGCTTAAGCTATTTATTAATCATTAAGCGGAACGCTTTCCTGCATTAGCTTCCAAGTGAACTTGGTTTCGCTCTTACTGTCCATATTAAAAACCGAATAATGCCGCAATAATAAGGTGCTGTCTTTTGGGTTATTAATAATAGGTATCAAGGAATCTGCCATATTGCTTTTATGGATCGCAAATCGGTTTACGGCCTGTTTCCATAGCGAATCTTTCCAAACGAAAAGATAATACTCATTAAAATTGGTGTCCTTCAATTTTGCGTTCACCAATAAAACATTGTTGGGGTAATTTTTTAATTTCAGAATTTGCAGATTGGCCCCGATGCTTTCAGGAATAACTATTTCCGGCAGAAATTTCTTCTCAAAGGCAACAAGCGTAGTTTGTTTGGTGGTATCTATTTTTGCAACATAGGCATAAATAGAATCTTTATTCCCGAAGAAATCTGCCATTACAGCGCCCTCAGGAAGTTCTATTTTCCTTTCCGCTTCAACTACATTGTCGACCGTAGGAATTGTGTCCGGTTCAATATTGCCAGAATTTTGTTTACAACCAAGAAATGGAATTAAGAATACGAAGAGAAAAACCCGCATCTAAATTTTAAAGGTAATAACCGGCATATTGGCATGGTTAACCATGTCTTCGCTTATACTTCCATTAAAAAAGTGTGAAATTCCCTTGCGACCGTGGGTTCCCATGCCTATAAGCTGGGCGTTTATATGCTTGGTGAAATTAAGGATGCCTTTTTCAACTGATGTGTCATTGTAAATATTAAGAGTGTAGTTTTCTACGCCCATGCCACGAACAAAGTTTTCCATGATACGTTGAGCCTCAGCCGAAGTATTAAAGTTTGCCGGGGTATTAACAAAAAGCAAGTGCATTTTTGCGCCTACCATTTTTGCAAATTTTTGTGCCTTGTCTAACGCGCCACGGCCTTCCTCAGAAAAATCTGTAGCAAATACAAAATCCTTAATTTCAAATTCGGGATGGTTGTTTTTTATAACAAGTACAGGAATTTTAGAGGTTCGCACTACTTTTTCGGTATTGCTTCCCACGAACATTTCCTTAAATCCGCTGGCGCCGGTAGAACCCATAACAATAAGATCTATATCTTTTTTAGAGCAAGCTTCTTCAATATCCTCATAAATTTCATTGTGGCCAATCGTTTCGTTTAAAGGCACTCCATCTAAAAAAGTCTTTTCCCGCAGTTCCTTAAAGCGTTTTTCGGCCAGTTTTATAAAAAAAAGTGACTCTGGAAGACTTCCCGAATCGCTCGAGGTAGCAAGGTGGAGCGGCATCTCCATAGAGTGCAGCACATATATTTCACTTTTATGGGTATGAGCGAGCTTAATGGCCACTTTTAGGGCATTTTCGGCTTGTTCGGAGAAATCGGTTGGTACGAGGATACGTTTCATAAATTGCTTTAATTGTTTAGTGTTCATTAGAACCCTTAAATTACAAAAATAAATCGTTTGCCCTTGGTTTTTATAATATTAAAAAATATAGTATATTTGCACCGAATTTGATACGAAACTATCTGAGGGGACTAAAGTCCCCTCTTTTTATAGCTAAAAATGATGCGTGAAAAAGTAGCACAACTGCTGGAAAATGCGCTGGAAGAAAACAAATCACTGTTTTTGATCGACCTAAACTTTTCTGAAGAAAACCATATACGGGTCATCCTGGACGGCGATAAAGGCGTTACGGTAGAAGATTGTATGGCTGTTAGCCGCCAAATTGAACACAATTTGGATAGGGAAGAATACGATTTTTCTTTGGAAGTAATGTCTGCAGGGGTTTCAGAGCCATTGACTATGCCAAGGCAATACAGAAAAAATTTAGGAAGAACCCTAAAAATACGAACCAAAAACGACGAAACTATTGAAGGTGAATTAACCGCCGCAACCGAGGAAAGCTGCACCATAGAATGGACTGCACGCGAACCAAAACCTGTGGGCAAAGGGAAGGTTACCGTTCAAAAAGAGGCAACATTGCCCTATACAGATATTATGGAAGCAAAAGTGATGATAACATTTTAATTGAATTGATATGGAAAACTTAGCACTAATCGATTCTTTTTCGGAATTTAAAGACGATAAACAAATAGATAGAGTAACGCTTATGGCGATACTTGAAGACGTTTTCAGAAATGCGTTGAAGAAAAAATACGGAAGCGACGATAATTTTGATATTATTGTTAACCCAGATAAAGGCGATCTTGAAATATGGAGAAACCGTGTTGTAGTAGCTGATGGCGAAGTGGAAGATCCAAACGAGGAGATTTCATTGAGCGAGGCCCAAAAAATTGAGCCCGATTTTGAAATTGGGGAAGATGTTTCTGAAGAAGTAAAATTAATTGATCTTGGCCGTCGTTCTATTTTAGCGCTCCGCCAAAACTTGATTTCTAAAATTCACGAGCACGACAATACTATAATTTACAAGCAGTTTAAAGATCTTGAAGGTGAAATTTACACAGCAGAGGTGCACCATATACGACACCGTGCCGTTATTCTTTTAGATGATGAAGGCAATGAGATTATCCTTCCGAAGGAAAAACAAATTCCTTCAGATTTTTTCAGAAAAGGAGACAACGTTCGTGGAATTATTGAAAGTGTAGATCTAAAAGGAAATAAGCCTACTATTATAATGTCTCGCGCAAATCCAGTATTTCTTGAGAAATTATTTGAACAGGAAATCCCGGAAGTGTTCGATGGTTTAATTACCGTTAAAAAAGTAGTGCGTATTCCAGGTGAAAAAGCAAAAGTTGCCGTAGATTCTTACGACGATCGTATAGATCCGGTAGGAGCTTGCGTTGGGATGAAAGGTTCTAGAATTCATGGAATTGTTCGCGAATTGGGTAATGAAAACATAGATGTTATTAATTACACAAGCAACCTTACACTATATATTACACGTGCACTTAGCCCTGCTAAAGTAACTTCGGTTAAGATAGATGAGGTTAAAAAACGTGCTGAGGTTATTCTTCGCCCAGAAGAGGTAAGTAAGGCAATTGGCCGTGGCGGACACAACATTCGTCTTGCCGGACAATTAACAGGATATGAGATAGATGTACTTCGCGAAGGTGCAGAAGAAGATGTAGAATTATCAGAATTCTCAGACGAAATAGAAGGTTGGATTATTGAAGAATTCAGCAAAATTGGATTAGATACAGCGAAAAGCGTATTGGAACATGACATTAACGATTTGGTAAAACGTACCGATCTTGAAGAAGAAACAATTCGCGACGTTATTAATATATTAAAAGAAGAATTTGAAGAGTAGTTGAAACTTTAACTACTTTTATACAAATTTTTTAAAAAGACAAAACAGGAAAAAGCATTTATGGCTGAAGTAAAAACAAAAAGACTAAGTCAGGTATTACGTGAGTTCAACATCTCGTTGGATCGTGCCGTGGAGTTTTTAAGTTCCAAAGGGTTCGATGTGGACGCAAGTCCCAATACCAAAATAACAGGTGATGAATACGAAGTCCTTTTTGAAGAGTTTGAAACCGACAAGAGTAAAAAAGTAGCTTCTAAGGAAGTAGGCGAGGAAAAACGTAAGGAGAAAGAGGAATTTCGTCTTGAGCGCGAACGCGAACTTGAGGAAAAACAGAAGAAGGAAGAGGCATCCCGCGTTATAAGAGCCGAGGCAAAACTCGATGGCCCAAAGCAGGTAGGTAAAATAGACCTAACTACTGGCAAGCCAAAAGTAGACGAGCCCAAAGCTGCCGAAAAGCCCGCTGAGGTTAAGGAAGCCAAAAAAGAGGAGCCGAAAGTTGAAAAATCTGAACCTGCTGCTGCAGCCACAGAAAAAGCTATTGAAGAAAAAGCTCCAGAGCCTAAAATTACAGCCGAAAAGCTAAAAGTAGAAGAGCCAAAAGCTGAAAAACCTGTAGAGGAAAAGACTGATAAAGCTGGTACAACTACTGCCGAACCTGCTAAAGAAGCAGCGCCAGAGAAGGCAGATGATGCTGCTGCAAAAAAGGAAGAGCCAAAGAAGGAAGAAAAACCAGCGGCAGAAACCCAAAAAGATTCAGATACGGTTACAACTCAGTATCGCAAACTTGAGGGTCCTAATTTTACAGGCCAAAAAATTGATCTTACCCAGTTTAAAAAACCGGAAAAGAAGAAAGACCCTAAGGCCGACGATAAGAAAAACATTAAAGGCAAGAGACGCCGTATAAGTAAGGAAACTCCAAAACCTGGAAGTTCCAATACGCGCGACAACCGCGGACCTGGATCTAATGCCGGTGGCAATAGAAAAGGTAGAACAAATACACCTAAAGAAGAGCCAAGCGAAGAAGACGTACAAAAACAAGTACGTGAAACCTTGGAAAAACTTCAAGGTAAATCCTCTAAAGGAAAAGGTGCTAAATACCGTCGTGAAAAACGTGATACGCACCGTCAAAAATCTGATGAACTTGCACAGCAGGAAGCAGATAATAAGCTTATAAAAGTTACCGAATTTGTTACGGCCAGTGAAATGGCAACAATGATGGATGTTCCTGTTACCAAAATTATTTCGGCTTGTATGAGCCTTGGAATGATGGTAACGATGAACCAACGTTTAGATGCTGAAACCTTAAGTATTGTTGCAGAAGAATTTGGCTACGAAGTAGAATTTGTAACCACAGATCTCGAAGATTCTATCGTTCGTGAAGTAGATGCGCCCGAAGATCTTCAGCCGCGTGCGCCGATTGTTACAGTAATGGGTCACGTAGATCACGGTAAAACTTCCTTATTGGATTATATCCGTAAAGAAAACGTTATTGCCGGCGAATCTGGTGGAATTACCCAGCATATTGGTGCCTATGGGGTTGAACTTGACGGAGGCCAAAAAATGGCATTCCTAGATACT
>CAXBDO010000191.1:0-5283 GCA_963974165.1 uncultured Aequorivita sp. | reverse complement strand
GTATATACTTCAGTAAAGGCTGATAGTTCTTCCGAGAGTTTTTTCAATCTCTCTTCCCTTCTGCCGCAGAGAATTAATTTTAAACCATTTTTAGCGAAAAGTTTCGCCGTTGCCATTCCAATTCCCGATGTTGCCCCGGTTATAAATGCTGTTTTGTCCATTATCCCTATTTGTTATATTTTATATCAAAAAACCCATTAACTTTTATTGCCCTCTCAATAGCATTGGGGCTATTAACTTTCGCTTAAAAGTACTATTTCTGAATTATCTGTAAGCTCCGTTCCCTACAAAATTGAAAAACTTAACAATGACTTGCAAACATTGAGAAAAGCTTGAATTTCAACATATGTTTTTTTAACCAATTGTTAACAGGGTTTTTATCAATTATTGCACAATTTGCAGCCACTTTTTAAATTGCATTCTACATTGAATCTAAATACAGTATGGAAAATACAAATTCGACCTTTGACATTGGGGCATTAAACGAGAAAATTGAAAGGGAAAGCGCCTTTGTGGACGTTCTTTCAATGGAAATGAACAAGGTTATTGTAGGCCAAAAACATATGGTTGAACGCCTTATGATCGGTCTTTTGGGCCAAGGGCACATACTTTTGGAAGGTGTACCCGGTCTTGCAAAAACACTTGCTATCAATACGCTAGCGAAAGCGGTTCACGGTACATTTAGCCGTATACAGTTTACCCCAGATTTATTGCCTGCAGATGTTGTGGGAACAATGATCTACAATATGAAGGTAAACGATTTCAGCATTAAAAAGGGACCCATCTTCGCCAACTTCGTACTTGCTGATGAGATTAACCGAGCCCCCGCAAAAGTGCAATCGGCACTTTTAGAAGCAATGCAGGAAAAGCAGGTTACCATAGGCGAAACCACATTTAAACTAGACAAGCCGTTTTTGGTAATGGCAACGCAAAACCCAATAGAGCAAGAAGGAACCTATCCTTTGCCCGAAGCGCAGGTTGACCGTTTTATGCTGAAAACTGTAATAAAATATCCACAAATTGCCGAAGAGCAATTAATTATTCGCCAAAACCTAAAAGGCGATTACGCACAAATTAATCCTGTTGCTACCGTTGAACAAATTTTAAGGGCCCAAGCCTCTGTCCGCGAGGTTTATATGGATGAAAAAATTGAAAAATACATTCTCGATATTATTTTCGCTACCAGAACCCCTGAGAATTACGGGCTTTCCGACTTAAAGCCGCTTATAAACTTTGGCGCTTCGCCACGTGGAAGTATCAACCTTGCCATTGCCGCTAAATGTTACGCCTTTATCCGCCGTCGTGGGTACGTGGTTCCTGAAGATGTACGTGCCGTTGTACACGATGTGCTTCGCCACAGAATTGGCATTACGTACGAAGCGGAGGCCGAAAACATCACTTCCGAAGAAATAATCAATAAGATTGTTAACGTAATTGAAGTACCTTAAAGAAGTATGCAGTGTTCGGTATTCAGTATTCAGTTTATTACATTCTGAACACTGAACACTACACTAATCACTATGAAAATGGATACTAAAGAACTTCTTAAAAAAGTACGGAAAATCGAGATCAAAACGCGACGCTTAAGCGATCACGTATTTGGTGGCGAATACCATAGTACGTTTAAGGGGCGCGGAATGACATTTAGCGAGGTTCGGCAGTATCAATTTGGCGATGATGTGCGGAATATAGACTGGAACGTTACCGCCCGCTACAATGAACCCTTTATAAAAGTTTTTGAAGAAGAGCGCGAGCTCACCCTAATGTTGATGGTGGACATTAGTGGTTCCGAATATTTTGGGACCCAGGAACAATTCAAAAATGAAATAATTACTGAAATAGCCGCCACCCTGGCCTTTTCAGCTATGCAGAATAACGATAAAACGGGATTGATTCTTTTTTCAGATGAAATTGAACTTTACATTCCACCAAAAAAAGGGAAATCGCACGTCCTGCGAATTATTCGTGAATTAATTGAATTCACCCCAAAAAGCAATAAAACAGACATTGCCAATGCGCTTAAATTTTTAAGCAGCGTAATGAAAAAGAAAGCTATCGTTTTTGTGCTGTCAGATTTTATTGCAGACAATTACCGCGACACCTTAAAGATTGCCGCCAAAAAACATGATGTTACCGGTATCAGGATTTACGACAAAGCTGAAGAAACTATCCCAAACCTCGGAATGGTAGAAATGCAGGATCAGGAAACTGGCGAATTGTTATTGGTGAACACGGGTTCGAAAAGCGTTCGAAACCAATATTACAGCTACCATCGCGAAAGGGTAGCTTATTTCACCGAAGCCTTTACAAAAAGTGGCGCTGGCGCTTTAAGCTCGAGGGTTGATGAAAGCTACGTGAAAAAATTATTGGGGTATTTTAAACGCCGATGATGCCCGCAGTATATGTTAGGCACGCGATTTATCGCGGACATTTAAGAAATGATAAATAGAATTGAGAAATATTAACTTCCATATAATAAAAGAAATAAAATTGAAGGCTTCAACTCTTCAAGGCAATTGCTATTTTCTATTCCCTTTATTCTTTCTTCTTCTCTCCTTCTCAGCAAGCGCCCAAATAACTTCTTCGGTCGATTCAACAAAAATTAGAATAGGCGAGGAAATTCTGTACACCATTAATGTACAGGTAGATTCAACAGATGCTGTGGTTTTTCCAGAAGAGCTAACTTTTGCGCCTTTGGAAATGATTGAATCGTATAAAACCGATACCACTTTTGAAGGTGCTAAATATCGCCTCATTAAAAAATATGGTATAACCCAATTTGACAGTGGAAAATATACAATTCCACCACAGCGAATTTTTATAAACAACAAACCTTTTCTAACAGATTCTATCAAAATTGAGGTTGATGATGTTGTTGTAGATACTACCAAACAGAAAATGTTCGACATTAAAGCTGCGGTAGAAGTAAAAGATCCGCCATTTGATTGGTTGCTGCTTTTATATTGGGTACTTCCAATTCTATTACTTATAGCAATCGCCATTTATCTATTCAGAAGAAAAAAGCGCAAGGCCGCTGCAGAAAAGCAATTGCCACCCTATGAGGAAGCAATTGTAGCTTTAAAAACCTTGGATAATAGTCAACTTTTAAAGGAAAACAAAAGCAAGGAATATTACAGCCATCTTACCGAAATCGTTAAACGCTATTTAGATCGCGAGGTAGACGAGGCGGCTTTGGAAAGTACCAGCGACGAGCTAATTACCCGTTTAATGATGCACAAGGATGCCGGAAGTTTTGATTTCGATTTGGAAACCATTCGCAAATTGGATTCTATTTTTAAACGTGCAGATTTGGTGAAATTCGCAAAGATGAATCAAGAATCTGGGCAGGCTGAGGTTGATAGAAAAACCATAGAGGAAATTATTAACGAAACCCACGAAGCCGTTCCCGAACCAACTGAAGAAGAATTGCTCGAAGATGAAGCTTATAAGGAAAAGCTGAAAAAGAAACAGAAACGAGCTAAAATTTTCAAGTCTATTGGGGTCGCAGTTTCAGTAGCCGTTATGGTGCTGCTGGTAAATGGTTTTACCCAAGGTTTTGATAATTTATGGTATAATATAGTGGGCAACGAAATGCGTGAACTTTCCGAAAGCAGATGGATACGCAGTGAATACGGCAATCCGGCAGTAATATTGGAAACCCCTGAAGTGTTAATTAGGGCCGAGCTTCCCACAACAAATGCCAACAATAGTGCGGTAGTTGGAAAAGATATTTTCACCTATGGCCAAATGAATTCGCCATTTTATATAATGGTTTCCACCATGCAGTTTAGCCAACCGCAAGACATTGCTTTAGACACGGCACTCGATGCAGTTCTGGACGAATTGGAACAGAGCGGCGCCAAAAATATGGTTGTAAAACGCGATGATTATGAAACCGAAAAAGGAATTAAAGGCCTAAAAGCCTATGGCGAATTTAATGTGCAGGTTGCAGATAATAAAGTGTTGAAGGAAAAAAGCACTTATGAATTATTGCTATTTGCGCAGGAGAATGGCCTGCAGCAGGTTTTAATAGTGTATCAAAATGATGGCAAGTATTCTGAAGATATTGTAGAGCGCATTGAAGCATCTATAGAACTAGAAATTTCAGGGAAAGATGGGCAGTAATTTCGAATTTGTAAATCCGCAGTTATTCTGGTTGTTCCTTATACTTCCAGTGCTTGTACTATGGTATTTATGGAAACGGAAAGAACAATCCGCTTCACTTAAAATTTCTAGCATAAGTGGGTTTAAGTCTGGCAGCAATTGGTTGGCACGACTAAAACCTATGTTGTTTGTGCTACGGCTGTTGGCACTTTCGGCTATCATTATTGCAATGGCTCGCCCTCGTACAGTTGATGAATCTACAAAAACAAAAACTACCCGCGGAATTGATATTGTAATGGCAATCGACGTTTCGGCAAGTATGCTGGCCCGCGATTTAAAGCCAAACCGTTTGGAAGCGTTAAAAAGCGTGGCTGCACGATTTATAAATGGCCGCCCAAATGACCGCATTGGCTTGGTAGAATATGCGGGCGAAAGTTATACCCGCACTCCGTTAACCAGCGATAAAACCATCGTACTTTCTTCGTTAAAAAATATTATTTATAACACCACAATTGAAGGCGGAACGGCAATAGGTTCGGGCCTTGCAACGGCTGTTAACCGATTAAAGGAAAGTCGGGCAAAGAGCAAAGTAATTATCTTGCTAACAGACGGTGTAAACAACACAGGTTTTATAGATCCTAAAATTGCTAGCGAACTGGCGGTGGAATTTGGCATTAAGGTTTACACCATCGGAATTGGAAGTAATGGTATGGCTATGTCGCCCATTGGAATCCGCCCGGACGGGGGTTTTCAATATGGAAATGTGCAGGTTGAAATTGATGAAGCGCTGTTGCAGGAAATTGCCGCTAAAACTGGCGGGCAATATTTCCGCGCTACTAGTAATACCAAATTAGAGCAGATTTACGAGGAAATAAACAAACTTGAAAAAACCGATATAGAAGAATTTAAATACACAAACTATAACGAAATGTTTCGTCCGTGGGCCATTTTCGCCTTGATTTTACTAGGGCTTGAATTTTTACTGCGCACAACGATTTTTAGGGGCTTCCTATAAAGACAATAAAAATGACTTTTAACTTATAACCATTAACTTTTTTACGCGTGTACCAATTAGAACAACCCATATACTTCTACATTCTCTTCGCCATTCCGGTGATAGTGGTAGTTTTTCTATTGCAGCTGGTTTGGAAAAGAAGGGTTCAAAAGAAATTTGTGAAC
>CAXBDO010000190.1:0-5321 GCA_963974165.1 uncultured Aequorivita sp. | reverse complement strand
TTTTTTACAAAAATAACAAGTATTTTTAAATTATGAGTGCTTGCGGACAATCAGAAAATCTTTGACCAAGTCTAGTTGTAACATCTTATGTTGCAAAACTTCTGAACTAAAATGGCAATAGAAACCTTCGGCATCTTTACTCACATAAGTTAGTGACGTAATCTGATCTGCCGGTAAAAAGTAAAAATGATTTTCAAGAATTTCATACTGCTTTAACCCTTTGCTCCTAATGGCCTTACCCTTTGTTAGAAAGATAAAAAAGTTGACCGCTCTTCTATGCGGTAGCACCGGTACTTTTAAATGATTTACGTACTGTTCTATTCTGGTTATATGAAAATGGTGATAGGAAGAATAATTGGGTGGTTTCCAGCCTGGAAAGAGAAACTCATCAAACTGGGATGTATGTAAACTCGGTATGTTCGATTCGTTTTTCATGAATAAACGATCTCTTATTTAAATTAAAATCTCTTTGTCGGTATCGAAAATATTCAAAAAAGAAGGATTTAAGAGACTCTTGGCCAAACCTTTTAATTTAGGCATTTCATAACTATAAAAGAATTGCATGGTCTTTAATTTAGATTCATAAAAGAGTGTTTCACCTTCATTGACTTCTAATTGCTGTTGTGCGGCCACCCCTTGTTTTAACCATTGCCAAGCCATATTTAATGTCCCAAAATAATCCATGTATAATGTCGCGTCTGAAAGGTATTCTTCAGGTGACAGTTCGGTACTCAATTTCTGTATAAAAGTCGTAATTGTTTTAAAGTTGGTAAGCTCTTCTTGAAGCAATAGTGCATGCTTTAGTACATTAGGGACGTTGGTTGCACTTGCAATGACTGCTAGAACTTCAGTATACCATATTTCTAAATTTTCTCCATTGTTCGCCAATACTTGCCTGCCCAGTAGACCTAAAGAATGAATGCCCGTGGTGCCCTCATAAATGGGAAGAATACGAATATCCCTTGCCAATTGCTCCAAGGGAAAATCTTTTGTATAGCCGTAGCCACCCAACACTTGTAACGCCTGGTTTACCGAAGCAACCCCATACTCTGCACAATATGTTTTCGCCACAGGGGTCAATAGGTTTAATAATTGTGTGTATTTCTCTTTCTCTTTTATATCTTCCGTTGCTTTTTGAATATCCAAATAGGTATAACATTGCAGTACAAAGCACAGGGCACCTTCAACAAAGGCTTTTTGTTGCAACAACATTCTGCGTACATCAGGATGCTGTAGTATAGGTACGGGTTCTTTTATTGCATTTGCTTTAAGGCTATTGCCCTGTTTTCTTTCGCTGGCATATTGTAATGCCAATACATAGGCTGCAGAAGACATACTGGCGCCCATAAGACCAACACTTAAGCGTGCCCCATCCATCATTACGAACATTTGATGTAGCCCTTTATTTGCCTCGCCTAATAAATAACCCTTACACGTTTCTTTTTCGCCAAAAGATAGGTGCATGGCAGGCGTCGCTTTTTGTCCCATTTTATGATAAATGGCAATGGGCAATACACCATTGCTTTCGCCATTTTCATTTTTTTTGGGTACAATAAAAAGTGAAATTCCTTTTACTCCCTTTGGCGCACCCTCTATTCGTGCTAGGACCAAATGAATAATATTTTCTGAAATATTCTGATCACCGGCGGATATAAAGATTTTTTGTCCTACTATATTAAAACCGCCATCGTCATTGGGTGTCGCTTTAGTCCTAATACCGGCCAAGGAACTGCCGGAATCTGCTTCTGTAAGGCACATGGTGCCTAAATAGTTACCCGAAAAAATATGAGGTAAGTAGGTTTGTTTCTGAGCTTCAGTTCCAAATTTGTCTATTAAATTTGCGATTCCTTTAGCCAAATCCGTATACATTATAAAACTATTGGAAGAGGCGCATAAAACAAATTCTAAAGCCGCTCCTATAGTTTTGGGGAGTTGTATGCCACCATTAACAGAAGAAAACGTTGCTCCGGTTAGTCCTGCTTCACTATATGCTTTTACATAATCACCTATGGATTTGTGTACAGATACATTTCCATTTTCTAAAACCGGAGGATTTTGATCAGATGCTGAAAATACAGGCCACAAAATTCGGTCCGCTATTTCCGATGCAACATCGATAACCATATCAAGAGAATCTTTAGAATGATCTTGGTAATAAGAATATCTTTTCAAGTTCTCTACATTCAAAACCCTGTAAAGAACAAAATCCAAATTAAATCTTGAAAACAATGCTGTTTTTGAGCTCATATGACAAATTTAAAACAGTTAATTTAAGGCACCTAAAGCTATTGTAACTTCCGCTTTACAGGACTGATCTTGGTTATTATTTTTTAAATTACGAATAAAAAAAGGGGGTTTTTAAGCGAAAAAAGCAAAATCAAATGACTTTATTAGAACAAAAGAGAATATTGGCTCTCAAGTATTGAAAATGATTGATTTTGACTAGTTCTATTTTATAAATGATTCTCAATTATCAGTACGTATTGCCAATTTTGCAAGGAATACGATTAAAATGAAAACTTATCACTAGAAGATGATATTCAAGTTCCATTTATGACGTTTGGTGGTTTTATTTTTAAGTTTTCTATCGCATCATTTTCAGTTGAACAGCTTATAAAAACTATCAAATATGGAAGTATTAAATAAAATTGCTTCATACAAAGTAATTTAATGATAGGTTTTTCTTTTGCTTTTAATTCAGTTGTGTTTATATAATTTTCATCAACATTTAGTATTTTTTTCTTGTTGAATTTAGCAATCAATAGGATTCTATAGTGAGGATAAAGTGCTAACAATGGTATTAAATAACAAGTTTCTGTTTCATTTGAAAATTAACTAAGAAATAGACGACACCTTAATCCCTAATAGCAATAAGAACAAGTATACTTTAGAACTTACTAACAAGATAAAGCTATTTTTAAACGCATAATTACGGGAAAAGTTATCCGCAACTTCTTCTCAACCCATGAATATTTTCAGCACTTCTACTTTTATTATGGCAATGCAAATGCCATAATAGACCCTGAAGGGTTTTCTTTTGTGCCACCAACGGAGAGGGCAATATACTGTTTGCCATCTACGGAATACGAACATACATTCGCATTATTGGCTGCGGGTAAATCTGTTTCCCAAACCAATTTACCCGTTTTTTTGTCAAATGCCCATAGTTTTTGATCTGCCGCACCGCTAATGAATACCAAGCCCCCAGCAGTAACCATAGGGCCAGAGCGCGCTAATAAACCTGTATGGGGGGCGCCTTCTTCCTGTAATTTTTCATCATTGCCCAACGGTACTTGCCATTCATATTCACCTGTGGAAAGGTTTAAGGCGCTCAAGGTATTCCAGGGAGCTTTTAGGGCCGGGTTTCCACTAGGGTCGCTCCAAGTTCTGTAAGCTGTTGTATTCATATACCGTACGGGTACTTCCTCACTAGCAGTTTCTTGCGGCACTTCTATAACCGGCTCTTCCTTGTCATATAAAAAAGCAATAATTCCCCGTTCTTCCCGTGGCGTAAGTACCCCTTTAAAGCCGGGCATTTGTCCGCCTCCTTGCCGAATTTTTAATAGTGTTTCATGTTCTTCTACCTTTTCTTTAAGCCTAACCAGAGTAGGAAAAGTTGGCAGCACCCCTTTTAATTCGGGACCATGGCAGATGGCACAGTATTTCTGATAAGCGGTTCGTCCAAACTCGTACCGAGTGCTATTATCGGCCGCAAAAAATTTATTGGCATCTACAATAGTTTGTATTTCGGGTAGGTTGTTACCTCTGATGTACATGTAGGATGAATTTGGGTCAAATGCAGCCCCACCCCAGTTTACACCACCTCTCGTTGCTGGTAATGATAACGTACCTTTTAAATCCGGTGGTGTAAACAAACCTTCGTACCTAACCGTTCTAAAGGTCTTTAAAATAGAATCGTAATCTTGTTGCGTAAAATGATTTAAATCATCTTCGGTCATCGATTGTCTTACAAATGGTTTGGGTTTGGTGGGGAAGGGTTGTGTTTTATACGCCACTTCTCCCGGAAGGTGGGATTCCGGAACTTCACGCTCTTCTATCGGGAAAAGGGATTCGCCTGTATCACGGTTCAATACAAAAATAAATCCATGTTTGGTTGCCTGTGCCACGGCATCGATTTGTTTGCCGTCTTTTTCAAGGGTAACCAAATTTGGAGGGCAAGGAAGATCATAATCCCAAATATCATGGTGAACGGTCTGAAAATGCCATTTATAATGACCGGTAGCGGCATCCAATGCCAATACGCTATTACCGTACAAATTTGCGCCAACCCTATCTGCCCCGTAATAATCAAACGTAGGTGAACCCAAAGCTAAAAATACCATTCCGCGTTGGTTATCAATACTCATCCCTGCCCAGCAATTTGCGCCACCGGCATATTTATACGCATCCGGGGGCCAAGTTTCATATCCAGGTTCCCCAGGATGTGGAATGGTATGGAAGGTCCAAGCCAATTCGCCCGTTTTTACATTATAGGCACGAATATATCCTGGTGGCGCCCCATAGAAATCAGGTAATCTAGACCCAACGATAATCAAGTCTTTATAGATACTTCCGGGCGTAGTTAAAGAGACTGAAATTTTGTTGGGGTCATCGCGTACACCAACGTTTAAATTCACTTTTCCATTTACCCCAAATGTGGTAATCAGTTGTCCTGTGGTGGCATCAATGGCCAATAAGAAATTACCTGCAGAATATAAAATACGCTTGTCATCGCCACTTTCCCAGTACGTAACTCCTCTACTAGTAGCACTAGGTTCACCTTCTCCCAATGGATTGAACGACCATATTTTTTTACCCGTTTTGGCATTTATTGCATATATAGTTTGTTTAGCGGAATTGGCGTATAACACGCCATCCACGATAATTGGGTTACTTTGGCTAGTAACAGGGTCGGATCCTTCGGGTAAATCAGTAGTTTGAAAAGTCCATACATTTTGCAATTCGCCTACATTCGAGGTATTTATTTGATCCAAGGGAGTGTAACTGGAGCTTGCCGGATCACCTTGGTAGGTCATCCAGGTTCGGGCTTCATCAACAATGTTACCTGAATCGGAACAACCAACCAATCCTAATAAACCTATTAAAAAGAATAAGCGATTCTTAAAATAATATCTTTTCATAGTCCTGAAAGTAATAAAGAAAGTGTGGTTTTCTTTGAGGCTATAAATTTTGTTAGCTGTTATTTATAGGATTTTTAAAATAAGGCTGATGATATTGTCGTTTCCCCGTTGCTTTATACAGGGCATTTGCGACTGCAGCAAATGTGGGAGGAAAAGAGGGTTCTCCTAATCCTGTGGGAT
>CAXBDO010000189.1:0-5331 GCA_963974165.1 uncultured Aequorivita sp. | reverse complement strand
CTATCTGTTACCTCGCTAGCCAAAACGATGGGGCGGGAGCTCATTAATACCATTTTCTGAACGAATTTCATCTTATCATTCAATGGCATTTTCAACCTTTTAAAAAGTTTATATACCATTTTGGCTCCCACAAATTCGTGTGTGTGGAACGTCCAACCTATTTTTTTATCAAATTTTTTGGTGGGCGCCTTTCCTATATCGTGAAGCAATGCAGCCCATCGCAACCAAAGATCGTCTGTTGCTTTTGCAATATTATCTACCACTTCCAGGGTGTGCCAAAAATTATCTTTGTGCGTTTGGCCCTCTTTTTCGTCAATGCCCTGTAGCGCAACCAATTCCGGTAAAATAAAGGGTAACAAGCCGGTTTTGTGCAAAAGTGCAAAGCCTTTTGAAGGTACGTCTGCAAGCAATATTTTGTTGATTTCATCAACAACGCGCTCTTTCGAAATGATTTTTATTCGTTTCGCATTTCGCGTAATTGAGTCAATTGAATCTTTATCAATTATAAAATCCAGTTGGGTAGCGAAACGGATAGCGCGCAACATTCGTAAAGGATCATCACTATAGGTAATATCTGGATCAAGGGGCGTGCGGATTATTTTATTGTTGAGGTCTTTTGTACCATTGAAAGGATCTATAAGTTCTCCGAAATTTGCATCACTTAAGCTTAATGCCAAAGCGTTTATGGTAAAATCCCTGCGGTTTTGGTCGTCTTCGAGGGTGCCATTTTCTACTGCCGGATTACGACTTTCTTCAGAATATGATTCTTTTCTTGCACCTACAAATTCCAGTTCAATGCCCCCGCTTTTAAGCATTGCGGTACCGTAGGTTTTAAAAATAGCAACCTTTGGTTTACCGGGAAGCAGTTTTGCAACTTCTTGTGCAAGATCAATTCCGCTGCCAACTGTAACAATATCTATATCTTTCGCTTCGCCGCGCTTTAAAAGGAAATCACGAACAAAACCGCCAATAACATAGCTTTCCAAGTTAAGATTCTTGGAAGCTTTTGATATGGTTCTAAAAATGGGGTTTTGTAGCGCTGTAGTGTAATGTGGCATTGTTACTTTCGAATTACTTTCACCGAACCATCATTTTTCAACTTGATTATTGCTGAAGGTTTCCCGGATTTTTTTTCGTGCTGCAAATTTACAACATAGTCCACGCCTTCCAAAATTACCGGGTCTATTTCACTAAAACTTTGTGGCGTTTTTTCGCCACTTACATTGGCCGAAGTAGAAACCAGCGGTTTGCGTAATTTCTTGATTAGTTTTTTGCAGAAATCATCCTTAGGCACCCGCATTGCGAGCGAATTGTCTTCCGCAATTATATTTTCGGCAACGCGAATTGGGTCGTCATAGATAATGGTTGTAGGTTTTTTTGCGAATTTTAAAATATCATAGGCCACTTCCGGTACGTCTTCTATGTATTCGTTCAACATTTTAAAGTCGCTCACCAAACATATTAGTGACTTTTTATCGCTGCGTTTTTTAAGTTGAAATACTTTTTCTACGGCTTCGGCATTGGTGGCGTCGCAACCAATTCCCCAAACCGTATCGGTAGGGTAAAGAATTAAACCTCCTTTTTTTAAAATGGCAATGCAATTTTCAATTTCTATTTTCATCTTAAAAAGTAATTTTTTGTTTTTGTTTTAATGATTGGGTTTGGTTGTTGCTTTTCAAAATAATAGGAAGCAAATACCATTTTTTCGGCTTTAACGAAAGTGCAATTAATAGATATAACCTTATGAGCAAATATTTTCCGTAGCCATAATTTTTGCGCAGCACGTATAAATACGATATATAGCTTTCCTTGGCAATGGCTTTGGAAACCCCAGTACTCACCCCTTGATGGTGCAGAATTTTTGCTGCGGGCACCAACCAACTTTCATAGCCCAAGTTTTGAAGCCGGTGGCAAATGTCCATTTCTTCCCAATACAGAAAAATATTGGTATCAAAACCCCCAACCTGTGCAAAGGCCTTACTATCGAAAAACAAAAAAGCGCCGTTAACCCAATTAACTTGGAGGGGTTCGGAATATTCCCTTTTACGTTCGGGATATAATTGGGCATTCTTTTTTTCTAGAAAACTGCGCCCCATCAACAATCTCCTTAACCCTTTATTATGGTCAAAAGAGGGCACCAATCGCTTATTTTCGTCGAAATTTTGTGCAGTACAAACACCCGCTTTGGGGTGTACCCACATAAAGCTCAATAGAATTTCAAGACAATTATTGAGCAGCATGGCGTCATTGTTCAAAAACAACAAATAATCTGCTTTTGCAAATTGCGCCCCAAACATATTACCGCCGCCAAAACCTGTGTTTATAACACTTCGGTGCAACGAAATATGTTTGTGCCTGGGAAAATTATCTTTTAAAATTTTATATTCTGAAGCTGTAGAATTATTATCGACCACTATAATTTCATAGTCAATGTTTTCCGAAGTATTTTCAATTACCGCGCTTATACACTCCAAAGTATATTTTGAAGAATTGTAATTGATAACGATTACGGCAACATCCATCTAATGAATTTTTATGGCGGAATTTCCAGATTATTTTGCAAAGATACAACTACTCGTACTGGCAGTTAAGCGAAAGGTTTAATTATTTCGGGACTTTAAAATCAGTGCCTAGATTAAGCTTTTATACACCTCCAAATATTTTTCGGCGGTGTTTTTCCAATTGAAGCTTTTGGCGCGCTGGACGTACCAATCTTGATAAAAATCTTTGTTATTGTTGAATTTTTCCATCCCGGCTTTTAGCTGTTTTGCCATATATTTAGGCTCGTAATTATCCCAGTAAAAACTGTGCTCGCCACCAATTTCAGGGAGTGAAGTATTGTTCGAAATAAACACCGGCTTTCCAAAACGCATGGCTTCAATGGGCGGAATACCGAAACCTTCGCGTTGCGAGGGAAATACAAAAGCATCACAATTTTGAAGGTAATATTGTTTCTCCAAATCGGCTATTTTACCCGTTTGGAATACTCGGTCTTCGAAGCCATACCGCGAAACCAATGCCGTTAACTTGGCGGCATAATTAGAGCTATTGTTGCCGGCAAGAACCAAATTGTACTCTGGCAAAAAGCACAACATTTCCACAAGGCTCAAAAAATTCTTGCGTTCGCTGAAATCGCCAATCGAAAAAAGATAGGGTTTTGAAGGTAAAATTGATGGTTTAAAATCTTCGGGTACAGTAATATCGGTAATTGTATTTCCGTTGTAAATTACGTATTCGGGAATATTGGGCACTTCAAAATTTGCGTGGGTATCCTGTTTTGCAAATTCGGAAATATAAGTTATTGCACTGCTTCGTTTTAATTTTTCTGTGAATTGCTTTTTCAGCTTTTCCTGCATTTCTACAGAATTTTCCTTTACAAAGTGCACGTCGTGAACCGTCAATAAATATGGAATTTTAAAGAAAGGTTCAATCTTAATATTTTGGTTTAGGCAGTGCCAAAGATTGTACTTTTTCTTTATTCGGAAGGGTTTATGGCGCGTAAGCGAACTGTATTTTCGATACTTAAAAGCATTGCCGAATTCTTGTTTTAATTCTGAAGTATTTTTTGCGTTTAAAACAATTTCAAAATCGTCTTGTGGAAATTCTGACATCGCTTTTATAAGGTGGTAGTTAAACTGCCCAAAACCCGAAAAACGGTTTTTTAAATTATGCGATTCTAAAAAAACTTGTTTCAAAGTAGCGATTTAAGATTAGTCTATTTTTCTGTACAGCAACCAAAGATTCACATACCGCTTAAACACTGAAAATGCGCTTACGTAAGCCAGGATAAATCCTTCCTTTCCATCTAAAATTCCAAGTCTAAAAATAAACTGATTCCAAAAGCGATAGAACGGACGAAAGAGAAAATGATAGTAGTTCGGTTTCTTTCCTTTTTTATACAGCATCTGCGCCTGTAGCGCGCTGTATTGGTGCATCTTTCCCGTATAATCGTCAAAAGATTTGTAAGTGTGGTGTGGCAAGCTATTTTTTAATTTTTCCGTTTTGCCATCTGCCTCCAAGGTTTCGTGAACCAGTTTTGTATTATACCTACAGTAATTTTTATTGAAAAAGCGAATAATAAAATCATTCTGCAAGCCGCTGTATTTTATGCGTTTCCCCATAAAATAGAAATCGCGTTTTACAAAATAGCCAATGGCTGTTGGGTTTTTAAATTTCTCTAAAATTTCGTTGGCCAGGGAAGGGGTAACCTCTTCATCCAAATCGAAAAAAGTAATCCAATCGTTAGTTGCTTTTGAAATAGCAAAGTTTTTCTGAGCCGAAAAATTATCGAAGACGCGCTGATAAACTGTTACCTTCTCGTGTCTTTCAGCCAAAGCAACCGTGTTGTCACTGCTAAAAGAATCTACAATTACAATCTCATCAACAAACCAAAGGCTCTTAATATAGCTTTCTATATTGTGCGCTTCGTTTAATGTGATGGCGATGCCAGTTATATTTACAGGTTTTTCCAAGAATGGGTATTGCTTTGGGTAAAAGTAGTGATTTTGGGAATTACGATTTCTTATTTTCTTCAAGACCTTGCCACAGCAACCGTAGCTTGACATATCTCTCAAAAACGCCATATGCATTAACTGCGGCAACGGTCATTCCCGGTACTCCGTCGCGAAAACCTCCTTTTAAAATATAGGAGCGGAAAAAACGATATGTAGGTTTAAAAAATAGGTGGAACCAAGTTGCTTTTTTTCCCTTGTCAAACAGCTGTTGGGCCTGAAACCAGGCATAAGATTCCTTTTTCTTGATGTAATTCTCTAGGCCTTTATAGGTAAAATGCAACATTTTGTTTTTCAGTTTCCCAACGCTGCCTTGGCAAATTAGTTTTTCGTGAACCGAGCCAGAAAACTGTGCGCCTTCCCGTTTCACCAATCGCAGCACGTCATCGCTATGATGGTATAAAAACCGATTCATATAAAAATGCGGAAAATTTATTTTGTAGCCGCCGTGCTTTGGGTTTTGCAGCGTTTCCTTTATTTCAATCTCGAGCGAATGGGTAAGGCGTTCATCGGCATCCACAAATAAAACCCAATCGCCAGTTGCTTCTTTGATTGATTCATTTCTTACAAAGTCAAAACCAACATCTGTAGCCTTAGGCACGTCAATTACTTTTGCTCCATACTTTTTGGCTATCTCTTTTGTAGAATCTGTACTACCATTGTCTGCTACAATAATCTCCTTAACAAAGGGTACAGACTTCAAAGTTCTATGTAGCATATCTTCTGCGTCTCTTGTAATCATACAAAGTGAGACTGACTGTGGGGGATTGATGATTGTCATCTTTCTGTCTAGGTCAATTTCATTACAAGGTTTGCCATT
>CAXBDO010000188.1:0-5333 GCA_963974165.1 uncultured Aequorivita sp. | reverse complement strand
CCCGCTATAAATTGGAGGGAATAATTATCACCAAAATAAACGATGAGCCAATTAACGATATAGACGACGCGAAGCGAATAATGAGCCAGCGCGATTACCGCACCCCAATAAAAATGACATTTATGGATGGGGCCGGAAACATCAATTCATTTATATTCAGATAGCACCCTTCCCCATTACTTTTGAACACCACTGAAAATTTAATGTTTCGGCGGTGTTTTTATTTTAGCTATTTATTTCTCCAAGCCGATGAAAATAAGTAGTTTTGCACAAAATTTTAAAACGCGCCACGTACTTCTAAATGCACTGCATATTTAAAGACGGGGACCTAAAAAATGTATCCTTATGAGTTTTGATGACGTTTATGAAAAAGAACTGTCCTTTCAAACTGACCGCCGAAAAGCTTCAGTAGAATTTATTAAAATCATTAGCGACCTTTGGTACGACAAGTCCATTGAATTGGTACTTTTTCGCAACCAACTTATAGACCGCAATGTGAGTGAAATTTTAAACCTGCACGAATATGCGGGTGAATTTGTTCAAAAGCCAATCTCAATTTTCGACTCTGTTGAAATTGCACAGGCTATCAAAACTTTGGATCTTCCGCCAGCAAAGTTAGACATAGGGAAACTTACTTACGAGTTTCACCTAGAAGACGATAAATATTCTAATGCCTTGGCCTTCGTTTCAGATAAACTTAAAAACGCCAAGGAAACCAAAGCAGTTGTGCCAAAAGATGTGGTGCTTTACGGTTTTGGCCGTATTGGCCGTTTATTGGCGCGTGAGTTGATGACAAGAACTGGAGGCGGAAATCAACTTCGCCTTCGTGCTATTGTTGTGCGCGGTAAAATGGACCAAACTGTATTGGATAAGAGAGCATCATTGCTTCAGTATGATTCTGTTCACGGAGATTTCCCCGGAACTGTACGTACAGATCTTGAAAACAGCGCGTTGATTATAAACGGTACTACCGTTCACATAATTTCAGCTAACAATCCTGAAGAAATAGATTATACAAAATACGGAATTGACGATGCGTTGGTTATAGACAACACTGGTGCTTTCCGAGACGATAAAGAATTGAGCCGCCACTTAAAAGCGAAAGGTGCAACAAAAGTATTGCTTACCGCTCCTGGAAAAGGGGTTCCAAATATTGTACACGGTGTAAACCAAAATGAATACGACCCAAATACGGTCGATATCTTTTCGGCAGCTTCTTGTACCACCAATGCCATCACCCCTATTTTAAAAGCTGTTGAAGATTCATACGGCGTGGTTCGTGGGCATTTGGAAACAATTCACGCATATACAAACGACCAGAATTTGGTAGATAATATGCACAGCAAATACCGTCGTGGCCGTGCTGCAGCTTTAAACATGGTAATTACCGAAACCGGTGCTGGAAGTGCAGTGGCAAAAGCGTTGCCTATTTTGGCTGGCAAACTTACAAGTAATGCTATACGTGTTCCTGTTCCAAACGGTTCATTGGTAGTTTTAAATCTTGAAGTTGCAAAGCCTACTTCAAAGGAAGGCATTAACGCAACTATGAAGAAATATGCCCTTGAAGGCGATTTGGTAGAGCAGATTCAATATTCATTGAACAACGAATTGGTATCTAGTGATATCGTTGGTTCTTGCTCACCTTCCATTTATGACAGCAACGCAACCATCGTTACCGAAGATGGTAAAAATGTAGTGCTTTATGTGTGGTATGATAATGAGTATGGATACAGCCACCAGGTAATCCGTTTGGCTAAATATATTGCGCAAGTAAGAAGATTTACTTACTATTAGCAGTTAGTATAATTTTGAATTTTAAAATCCTGTTGTTCTTGCAACAGGATTTTTTCTTATATTTATAAATGTACCTACTAACATTTAAATAAAGATGAGAAAATTTCTACATAGTCGAATTTCATTCTTACTTTATTTTCAATTTTCATATTTATTTCCTGCTCAAAAGATAGCGATAATTCAGAACCAACTGAAATAACAGTTACAACGAGCGATTTTTCAATAACGATAGATGAAAACCCAATAACGGACAATCCATCGGAACCGTTCAAGGAAGCACCAACAACGGCTCAGTTACATTTTCAATTACAGAACAAATACCTTCGGGTTCGTTTTCTATTGATGCAAGTTCTGGGGAATTAAAGGTTGCTGATGAAACACTTTTTGATTTTGAAACTAATCCAACTATTTCCGGGACAGTGCAAGTTTCAAATGGAGCTGTTTCTGAAAATGCCATTGTTACTATTACTTTGAATGATGTGGTAGAGGAGAATATTTATAATAGGGATGCATTTTTACAAACACAAGAAGAAGTTAATGAGTTTGGAGCGAACAATTATACTCGAATTAATGGCATGTTCTTTATTGGAAAATGGGAAAATAACGGCTATAGTGATATAGTTGACTTATCCCCCTTACAAACATTGAATTATGTAAGAGATGGTTTATACATACAGTTTAATGAACTTTTAACCACCACTAGTGGCTTAGAGAATCTAGAACATGTAATAAGATTTGAGGTAAGGAGTAATCCCGCTTTGGTTAATGTAGTTGGATTTAATAATCTTGAAGATATTTGGGCAGGTGTTTCAATAAGGGATAACTCTGTTTTAAGTAATTTTGATGGCCTCAGCAACCTTAAAACTATAGGGTCATCGTTATTTTTAAATAAAAATTATTCAATGTCAAATTTAGATTGGCTCAGTAATTTAACATCTATAGACCATGGACTCAGTATAGGCTTCAGTCCTTTAATTACTAATCTAAATGGATTATCAAACTTAGTATATTTAGGTGATGATCTATCACTTACTCACATTGACTCTTTAAATGATTTATCAGGACTTCAAAACCTAACTGCAACATTAGGGGGCTTGTCAATTGCAGAAAATGATTCACTAACAACATTAAATGGTCTTCAAAATCTTACATTCACTACATACCTTCTGATATATGGAAATGACGTACTTACAGATTTAACTCCGCTTTTAAACACTTCAAGTCTTAGAAGTGGGTTTGAAATAAGCCTCAATGACTCCCTTATAGACTTAAGTTTTCTGAATAACTTAACCAATATGGGAGGCTCAACCAGTATTCTAAATAATCCAAATCTTGAATCTTTAATTGGCTTGTCAAATTTAACTGAAGCTGGATCATATTTCTTTGTTCGAGGTAATGATAGGCTTACAGATTTTTGCGACCTGCAGCATGCATTTACAGTAGGGAGGTAATACATCATTTACGGCTTCTAGCAACGCCTACAACCCCTCAAAACAAGACATTATAGATGGCAATTGCAGCTTATAAAGCTATTTTCAATGATTTTTAAATATTAAGATTCCCGCCTTCGCGGGAATTTTTTTTATGACTTCGTTAACTGAAAATTTCCGTGCATTAAATCACATTTGTTAAAATTATTTTGCTTCAAAAAAATGGCTGATTTAAAAAAGAAAAGAGCTTATAAAAAGAAGAGATATATACTCCCTCTATTAATTTTAGTGCTGTTAATAGCTTTCCGGCTTTACCTTCCAACCCTCGTAAAAAATAATATAAACAAAGTATTGGCAGATATTCCCGGCTATTATGGCCAAGTGGAAGATGTAGACCTTTCGTTGTATCGGGGCGCGTATGTAATTAAGGGCATGTATCTAAACAAAGGCACGGCAGAATCGCAAATTCCGTTTTTAAGCTTTCCCAAAAGTGATATATCTATTGAGTGGAAATCTCTTCTAAAAGGTAAAATAGTGAGCGAAATTATTATGACCAGCCCAGAGGTTGTTTATGTTTTTGAAGACCAAAAAGAAGAATCTGGCGATGCGAATGTAGATGATTGGACCAAAGCGCTTACCGAAATTGTACCTATAGATATAAACCATTTTGAAGTGCACGACGGCAAAGTAGCCTTTGTGCAACTTTCTGCCGAACCGAATATAGACTTGCAGATTGACAATTTGGAGCTTACCGCAGACAACCTACGCAATGTGGTTGAAAAAGAGCGTATTCTTCCCTCCCGCCTTCGTGCCACCGGGGTTTCAATTGGCAATGGAAAAGTTTCCTTGGAAGGAAATATGAATTTGGTGAAGGAAATTCCAGATATGGACCTTTCCTTTTCACTTAAAGATGCAGATGTTACAGCCCTGAACGATTTTACCAATTATTATGCGGGTCTCGATTTCGACAATGGCACCTTCGGACTTTTTAGCGAAGTTGCGATTGCTGACGGTTATATGGTGGGTTATGTAAAACCACTGCTTACTAACACGGAATTAATTGGAAAGGGAGATGGCTTTATTGAAATTTTATGGGAAGGCTTTGTAGGCTTTTTCAAATTTATACTGAAAAATCAAGGCACAGATACGCTGGCTACCAAAGTTCCTTTTGAAGGCGACCTAACTAATGTGGAAGCTGGGGTTTGGCCAACAGTAGTAAATATTTTTGGCAACGCTTGGATTAAAGCTTTTACCGGTACTGTAGATGACGATATTGAATTTAAGGACGCCTTTAAAAATAAAAAACTGACCCGGGAACAAAAACAGGAACTCCGCAAAAAAGAACGCGAGCAAAGAAAAAAGGAACGCCAAGTTAAGAACGGGTAATTTTATTGGGCAATTACTTACTTTTACGGTTTAATTTCTGACAAACTTTTGGCGGAAGCAACAACCCTAAAAATGCGAATCGATATTATTACCGTTTTACCCGAATTACTTCAAAGTCCGTTTGAAGCTTCAATCTTAAAAAGAGCCATTGAAAAAGGACTGGTAGAGGTGCATACCCACAACCTTCGCGAATATTCCACAAATAATTATAAGCAAATTGACGATTACCAATTTGGCGGCGGCGCGGGAATGGTGATGATGATAGAGCCTATCGATAAATGCATTACAGACCTTAAAGCAGAAAGGGATTACGATGAGGTAATTTATATGACGCCCGATGGCAAAACCTTTAACCAACACACTGCCAACGAACTTTCCCTAAAAGGCAATATTATTATCCTCTGCGGCCATTATAAAGGTGTAGACCAACGCGTGCGCGACCATTTTATAACCCGTGAAATTTCTGTGGGCGATTTTGTATTGAGCGGAGGCGAACTTGCCGCGGCTTTAGTTTGCGACGCTATAATCCGTTTAATTCCTGGTGTTTTGGGGAATGAAACCAGCGCCTTAACGGATTCATTTCAGGATAATTTATTGGCGCCACCAATTTACACCCGCCCTGCCGAATATAAAGGTTGGACCGTTCCCGAAATTCTTACAAGTGGCAATACCGGTAAAATTGAGGAGTGGCGCGAAGAACAAGCTTACAAACGCACTAAGGAA